>NZ_JBHJRC010000002.1:0-102215 GCF_042261735.1 Kitasatospora sp. NPDC056327
CACGCCCCCACCGACGCCACCCTCCTCCTCCTCGGCGGCGAACCCTTCCCCGAAAAACTCGTCATGTGGTGGAACTTCATCGGCCGCACCCACGAAGAGATCCTCCAGGCACGAAACGACTGGGAAACCGGCACCCGCTTCGGCGAGGTCCACGGCTACGACGGCCCCCGCCTCCACGCCCCCGAACTCCCCGCACTCCCCCTGAAGGCCCGCGGCCGCGAGCGCTGACCTGGGTCAGTACCTTGCGGGCAGCCGCCATGTCCGCCGCAATCGACAGGGCTGTGGGGGTATCTGGGGGTTCCTGATGAGCGGGTTCCAGGTGTGGTGCCTGTCGCAGGGTTTGCCCGTACATATGCTGACCCATTGCTGACTTTTCTGACTTGACATCTTTGGCTCGGCGATTTCAGAGAGGTGGGTTGCACGTAGCGGTCGGCTCCGTCCGGACGAGCCCAAGGGGACTGCTCCGGGCTCGGGGTCTGATGCGGGCGGTCAGAAGTGCTGGATGAGCCCGATTCCCAGAGCGATGAGTGCCGCTGCGATCAGAACGGCGCCGGCTCGGGTGAGGTCACCGATCCGGCCTCCCCGAGGGCTCCGGGCCGGCCGCGTCGTGGCTGGGTCGTGCGCAGGAGGGGTGTCCGCACTACTGGGATGGGATGACGGGGCCGCCCCGCGCGGCCCGGCGGCGAATCCGGTTGCCGGGGACAGGGCATGGTGGTGGGCGTGCCGTGCGCTGGAGCGGTCGCGCGAAAGGGATCGCTATGACGCGGGTAGGCGGGGCCGGAGAGCCGGTGCGGCGGATGTGGGCGGTGAACCGGCCGCTGGCCGCCACCGCGGCCCTGATGGTTCTGGTACTGGCCGCCGCTCTGGTGGGTCTGGCCGTGGACCGGCAGTCGATCACCGGACAGCCGGCCTGGGCGAAGCCGGCCCGGTTCGCACTGTCGATCTGTCTCTACTCCCTCACCCTGATGTGGCTGCTGACCTTCGTCCACGGCCGGGAGCGCCTCGTGCGCACCGTCTCCCGGGTGACCGCCGTGGCGCTGGGCCTGGAGATGGCCCTGATCGCCGGCGTGGCCGCGGCCGGGACCACCAGTCACTTCAACTTCAGCACCGCGACCTCGACGGGCGTGTGGATCACGATGGCCGTGTTCATCGTGGCCGCCTGGGTGATGAACCTGGCGACCGTCCTCCTGCTGCTGTCCCAGCGGGTGGAACCACCCGTGTTCGCGTGGGGGCTGCGCCTGGGGACGGCGGTGTGCTGTCTGGGCATGGCCGTCGCGTTCCTGATGACCCTGCCCACCCGCCTGCAGCGCGAGGCCGCCGCCGCGGGCCGCGGCATGCCCCTCATCGGTGCGCACACCGTCGGGCT
Source organism: Kitasatospora sp. NPDC056327 (assembly GCF_042261735.1). Classification (NCBI taxonomy): domain Bacteria; kingdom Bacillati; phylum Actinomycetota; class Actinomycetes; order Kitasatosporales; family Streptomycetaceae; genus Kitasatospora; species Kitasatospora sp. NPDC056327. The sequence goes on from NZ_JBHJRC010000002.1 coordinate 1,367, forward strand.
CGCCGACGGCGGGCCGGGACTGCCGGTCACGGACTGGAGCACGGTCGGCGGCGATCTGCGGATTCCGCACTTCGCCGGTCTGCACGCGCTCCAGGTACTGCCGCTGATCGGCCTCCTCCTCGCCCGGCGACCGCGCGGGGCGACTCCCGGCCGACGGACGGCGCTGATGTGGATCGCCGCGCTGTCCTACCTGGGCCTGGTGCTCGTCCTGACCTGGCAGGCGCGCCGTGCCCAGCCGGTCACCGCTCCCGACGTGCTGACCGGATTCGCGCTCCTCGCGCTGGTCGCCGGCGCCGTCACGGCCGCGCTCCTGGTCCTGCGTCACCCCCGTTTCACGGAAGGCTGATCCGGCGGGCCGGACACCCTGCCCGTCACGGCAGCACGCAGCGGCGGTCGGCGTGTCATGCGCTGTGGGTGGCGCGCGCGGGGCGTCGCGGGGCGCGGACGAGGGTGGCGGCGGCTGCGGCGATGTAGAGGATCTGGAGGAGGGTGCGCGGGCCGAGGGGGTCTCCTTGGGCGGTGTGCCTGCGGGCGGCGGAGACGTTGGCGGGGAACACGGCGATCATGAGGGCGATGAGTCCGCCGGCGGCCCAGCGTGCGGTGGCGGGGAGCAGCAGGCCGATCGCGCCGGCGGCTTCGAGCAGGCCGGTGATCGTGACGAGCAGGCCGGCGCGGGGCATCCACGGCGGGACCATGTCGACGAGGTCGGGCCGCAGGGCGGGTGCGAAGTGCGCGATCGAGGTGAGCAGGAACATGGCCACCAGTCCGGCCCGCAGGGCGGGCTGCCAGCCGGCGAGGGCGTCCGCTCCGAGGAGCCCGGCGAGACGGGCCGCGGTGAACCCGACCACCAGCGCGATCAACGGCTCCACCGGCGTGCTCCTTCCCGTGAGTGCTCTTTGGACGCGCGCCCACCCGCCTCGTCCGCCTTTCCAGTGCACCACCGGGTCCGCCTGCCCGCCACCGCGAGGGTGCCCGGCGGGCGGGCGGGGCCGTCGCGGGCCTGCGCTACTGCAGGAGGAAGGCGTGGACGGCTTCGCGTCCGGCGGGGTTCTCGGCCCGGTTCTGCACCGAGTGGGCGGCTCCGGGGACGATCACTCTTCGCGGGTGGTGGGCGAACTCGGTGTACTCGTCCATGAGTTCGTAGGGCGTGGCGAGGTCGCGGTCGCCGCCGAGCAGCAGGACCGGCACGTCAGGGAGCCTGCGGTGGTCCGGTGGCGTCGGGGGGACCGGTTGGCGCGGCCAGTCGAGGCAGACCAGGAGGCTGCCGAGGCCGGTGGCGGTCCTCGGGTCGTAGGGCCAGGTCTGTTCGGGGGTGAGGTGCCGGCGGGTGCGTTCCAGTGCGGCGGCGCGGCCTTCGAGGGGAGTGTCGGTGGTGCCCCAGGGGAAGTGCGAGTCGGCGCAGACGGTGGCGGAGTGCAGGCCCTGGCTGAGTTCCCCGGCCGTGGCCGTGTCGACCTCGCGGTGGACGAGGTCGAAGAGGTCCTGGAGCTTCGCGGGGGTTCCGGCGGCGGCCTCGTGCAGGATCTCCGGGATGCCGCCGTAGTCGGGGTCGATGAACTCGTAGCCGGTGAGCGTGCTGAGGATCTGTGCGCCGTTGCCGTAGCGGCGGACGGTGGCGGCGAGGTCGGCGGCCGGGTCGGTGGTGCAGCCGGTGGCGCGGCAGGCGTCCCGCAGGATCCGGGCGGTGGCGGGCAGTGCGGCCAGGTCGAGGGGGTCCATGCCGCGTCGGGGTGTCACCGAGTCGAGGACCAGGCGGGCCACGCGGGTGGGGTGGGCGAGTGCGTAGCGCTGGGCGGTGAAGGTGCCGTAGGAGACGCCGTCCAGGGTCAGGCGGCGGGCGCCGAGGGCGCGGCGGAGCAGGTCGATGTCGGCGACGGTGTCGGCGGTGCTGTAGTGGCGGGCGTCGGGGCCGAGGGCGGCGGCGCAGTCGGTGACGGACCGCCGACGGGGGACGGCGAGGTCGGAGGAGCCCATGTCCTCCTGGAGGCCGGGGCATTGGAGCGCGCCCAGGCCGGTGCCGCGCTGGTCGAACATCACCAGGCGGTAGTCCTTGAGAACGGGCTCCAGGCTGCCTGCCGTCCGCCTCATCGCCGGGATGCCGGGCTGGCCGGGGCCGCCGGTGAGGAAGAGCAGGTCGCCCCTGGGTGCCGGGGTGGTGCGCGTGACGGCGACCCGCAGGCGGAGGGTGCCGGGGGTGGCGCCACTGTGGTCGAGCGGGACGGCGAGGGTGCCGCAGAGGAACTCGGGTGCCTCGGGGCAGGGCGCCTGCCCGGTGATCCCACCGCCGGCCCCGGCTGCTTCGGCCCCTGCGGTCGGGGCGGCGAGGGTGGTGGCGGCGATCACCGCAGCGGCACCGGCCAGAGCGGCGGCGTGGCCGCGCGTGCGTGTCATGTTCGTCCTCCCGGTCGCGCCGCGCCCCTGCCGGCGCGGCCACGCGAGCAGCGTCACCCCCGGACACGTCGGTGACGCGCGTACACGACGGGACCCGCCCGGGAACCACCCGACGGAATGCGGGCGGTCCCGTGGGGCGGGCCAGGGCCGCCCTGCCCGTGACGTCTGTCGCGGCCCGATGCCCTTGACCGGGTCGAACCCTTGCCCGCGCCGGCGCGTGGAGACACCGTGGTGACGGCGCCCGAGTGTTCGGCCGCCTCCGAGCCCCGGTGGGAGAGCGCCGTTTCAGGGGGCTGACGAGTCGTCGCGGGCCGCCGGTCCGGCCCGGAGTCACCTGCGCGGCCCTGGCGACACATCCGTCACGGACCGTAGCATGATTGTCACGTTCATGGTGCTCGGACCGCATGACGAGGGTGGTACGACAGTGACTGACGCGATCGAAACGCTTCGACCGGTCGCCGAGGCGGCGGCCCCGAGCGCGCTGCTCCTGCTCGCACACGGCAGCCTCGCCCCCGAGGCGCAGGAGTCCACCCGGGCGCTCGCCCGCGCGGTCGGGTCCTCCCTGGGAAGTCGGGTGGAGGTCGCGTTCCTCCGGCACTCCGGCCCCACGGCCCGTCAAGCGCTCGGCACCCTCGCCGGGGCGGGACACGAGCGGGTGGTCGTGGTGCCCCTGCTGCTGACCTCAGCCTTTCACGCTCGGGTGGACCTTCCCAAGGCGCTGTCCGACCCGCCGGCCCGGGCGCCGATCGTGGCACCGGTGGTGGGCGGTCCCACCGGCGTGCCCGACGGGCGGTTGGTCGGGGCGCTGCAGCGCCGCCTCGCCGAGTTGGACGTCGCGTTCGACGCGGTGGTGCTGGCGGCGGCGGGCAGTGTCGATGTCGCCGCGTGTTCGGCGGTGACCGCCATGGCGTCGGCGTTGGGCACGGCCCTCGGCCTGCCGTGCCGGGCCGCCTTCGCGTCGGCCACCGCACCGACCCCCGGGGAGGCGGTGGAAGCACTGCGCCGTGCCGGGGCCCGCCGGATCGCGGTCGCGTCCTACTGCTTCGCCGCCGGACTACTGTTCCGAGTGACCGTCGAGGCGGCGACCGCGGCCGGCGTGGTCGGCGTCTCCCATCCGTTGGGCGACGCGCCCGAACTGGTCGAGCTCGTCCTGGAACGCTTCCAGCAGGCAGGTGACACGAAAGCCTGACCGGCGACGCGTTCCGTCCCGCCGGTCGGACCGGCGGGACGGGTGCGGGTTCACCGGGACGCCGGGCGCGAGGGCGCCGGGGCGTCTGCGCGTTGAGGGCCGAGGGAGTGAACGGCCTCGTCGGGGTGGGGAGGCAGGAGGTCCCCGTGATGCTGTTGGAGGAGGCGTTCGTGCTCGGGGCTGAAGTGCGTGCGCCAGACGCCGACGGGGAGTTCGTCGCTCCCGGCCCCGGGCAGTGCGGCGAGGGCTGCGGCCGGGTCGGGGAGGCCGACGGCGGCGAACAGCCGGTGCAGGGCACGCTCTCGACCTTCGGCGGTGCCGCCGTGGGTGGCGCCGGCGAGTTCCTCGTGGGTGAGCACGAGGACGGCGGGATGGCGCAGCAGCCACTGGCAGCGGCGGGCTTCGCGCATGCCGGGGAAGCCGGGGTCGGTGAGGGCGAGAGTGATCCTGGCGTCCATGGTGGGCAGGGCGCTGACGATGTCGCGGTAGACGAGGTGGTCGGGCAGGGAGCCGACGCGGCCGGCGGGCTGGGAGAGCAGGCGGATCTGCTCGATGATCCGGTCGCGTACGTCGCGGTGGTGGTAGACGATCGGCGGTCGTGCGGCGGCGTGCCAGGCGCGCAGGAAGCCGGCGTCGGCTCGCTCCAGGTCCAGGCTGTTGACGTACCAGCAGCCGCGGCCCGGCAGGAGGCGGGGCAGTTCGCTGTCGGGGATGCGGGACAGGCGGTCTTCGAGGACGGGGTCGACGGGCGAGGCGGCGGTGACCGGTTGGCCCAGGCGGGTCCACCACACCCGCCACAGCGCGGTCACGGCCAGCCGGAAGGCGGACTCCAGCTCGGTCCGGTCCTCGTGCTGCCGCAGCAGTAGTCGTCCCGCCTGCTCCTGGCCGTAGGCGGCCCGGAGCAGGCGGGAGGTCTCGCCGGGGCCGGGCCGGTCACCACCGTCGTGCTGGACGCCGCTCATCGTGCCGTACGGGGTGTAGCCGAGTGCGCTGGTGGTGCGGGCCAGCAGTGGTGTGCCGCTGCCGCGCGGCGACACGACGATCAGCTGGGGCACGGCCATGGGAGGTCTCCCGGAGAAGTGGAGGGGACGAGCGGAGCGTTCGCGGGCGTGAGGAGGAGATCCTCGTAGGTGTGGTGGCGTCGGGTGGTGACGCGCTCGTGCAGCAGGGCGGCGGCGCGCGCGGGTTCGCCGGTGTCGATCAGCGCGCGGGCCAGGGTGTCCTGGACGATCTCGCGTTCCACCCGTACGCCGCCGATCCGTTCCACCTGTTCGCCGAGGCGGGCCAGCAGGTCGACGGCCGCCTGTGGGCGGCCCGCGGTGACGTGGGCGAGGGCCAGGACGACCGGGGCGAGGGCGTCGCTGTAGTCGGGGCGCTCGTCCGCAGCCGCCCGTCGGGCGAGGGCCCCGAGGTCGTCGGTGGCCGACTCGACGGCCAGGGCCAGGGCCAGGTTGAACGTGTGGAAGACCTCTGCCATCCCGCCCGGTCCGGCCAGCAGGCCCCGTACGTGGTCGAGGTCGCAGCGGCCGGCGGGCTCCTGCCCGGCGAGCAACAGGCGCCAGTTCGCCGCCGACCGCATCCCCACGTCCGCGCGGCCCAGCACCTCGTCCGCCCGCCGGCGCGCGTCCGCGAAGTCCCCGCAGGCCAGCGACTGCAGGGCGGCGTGCCAGTTCAGGTGTTTGTACTGCACCGCCTGCGGATCAACCGCCAGCCACCGGTCGAGGAACACCGTGGAAGCCGGGCCGGCTCCCAGGTCGTGCTCGGCGTGGGCGCGGGCGTGCACGGCGAGCCCGGCGCGCGGGTAGCGGGCCAGGGCCTGCCCGGCCAGTTCGAGCGCCTCCTCCGCACGGCCCTGCTCCGCCCGCGCCCACGCCAGCCTGCCCGCCCACGGCCAACTGTCCGGACCGGCGAGGGTGTACTGCCGTTCTGCCAGTGCGTCGCCGTGCGCGCGGTAGTCGGCGTCCCCGCAGGCGTGGAAGGCGTCCAGCATGAGGGAGGCCGCCTCGTCCCCTGGCCACCGCGCGAAATGCGCGACCAAGTGGTCGGCCGTCAGCCGGAACTGCCGGTGGGTGTGGAGGAAGACCCCGTACACCAGACTCGCCGACCGCGCACCGGCCGTCCGAGCGTCCCGGTACGCGACCACCAACTCCTCCCGCAGGGCCTCGTCGCTCAGTCCCTCGGCGGTCGCCAGTACCAGCAACGCCCGCGCCACGCCCAGCCGCGGCCGCTCGGCCACCAGGTCCCGCAGCAATGGCACGCCGCGCCCGCTCAGAGCCGCCAACTCCCTTACGACGGCGTCCTCCAGCGACACGGCCGCCACCCCGGCTCCGGCCACGCCACCACCCGCCTCGCACACCGTCGCGCCCGCCGGATTCAGACGCTGGACATGAACACGGCCGTACAGACGATCCCGCTGCTCCCGCAATGGTTGCGGGGCAGGTGCAGCGGCAGGCCAAGCTGGTTGCCGCTCGCCGTCCCGCTGTCGGCGACGGTGCCCCCGGTGGCCTGTGCGCCGCCGTGGTTCACACAGGAGTTGCCGAACACGGCGTTGCCCACGCCGACGATGTTGGCGTGGGCGGCGCCGGCCGGGACCAACGCGGCCCCGACGGCCGTACCCAGCACCGCCATCCGCCTGCCCACCGTGTGCGCACCGGCGCTCACGGCCTGGCGCCCCTCATCCGTCGGCATGCTCATCGCGCTCCCTTCCTCGCACAGCTCCCGTCGAAAGCCGGTGCCCGCGCGGACCACGCCCCGGGCAGCCGCCCGGGGTCACGGCCTGGTCAACGACGGAACCGCGCTCCGGACACGCACCATCGAGGCGGCAGCGCGCCGGTTCGGGGACCATCGGGCCGCCGAGCAGCCCGGCGTGCTGAGGAGATCACGGTCCCCGCTACGGGTCGGCCGGGACATCCGTGGCGGCGGCGCGAGCGAGGAGTCGGCACGGCACCGCCCTGACGGGAAACCGGCGCGCCGCCGAGGGGAGGAATGCGGGGCCGCTCCCGTCCGGTCCGGTCTCATGGACGGACGCTGTGGCCGACGCGTGCCGCGCGGTGGCCACGGCCCTCCGCCGCCGAGCCGGGAGCCGCGTTGAGTACCGCACAGACCCTTCGTCGCCGTACCAGGCGTTTCGGTGCCGCTGTTCTCTGCGCGGTACTCCCGTTCCTCGCGGCGGCGTGTCCGGTGGACGGGGCCGCGGCGGTGTCCGGCGGGAGGGGACTGTCGGCGGTCATCCGGTACACGGAGTACGGGATCCCGCACATCGTGGCCCGTGACTTCGCCGGGCTGGGCTTCGGCAGCGGTTGGGCGCAGGCCCGGGACAGCGTCTGTGACCTGGCCGACGCGTTCCTGACCGTACGGGGCGAGCGTTCGCGCTGGTTCGGGCCGGAGCCCGCACCCGATCCGCAGGGCTCGTTCGCCACCAGCAACCTGGCCAGCGACCTGTACTTCCGCGGCGTGCGGGACGCGGGCACCGTCGAGCGGCTGCGCGCCACCCCCGCTCCGGCCGGCCCCAGCCGTGCTGTCGCCGAGTCGGTTCGCGGCTGGGCGGCGGGGTACAACGCGTGGATCGCCCGCAACCGGGTCACCGATCCCGCCTGTGCCGGTGCGGACTGGGTGCGGCCGGTGACCGACGTCGACGTCTCGGCACTCGACTACTCCCTGGCGGTCCTCCTCGGCGAGGGCCGCGGGATCGACGGCATCACCGCCGCCGAACCACCCGCCCCCGGTACCACGCCGGCCGCCGACGGGCCCGGACCCGCCCGCGTCCTCCCGCCCGCGCGCCCCGCGAGCGGGGAGCCGGCCCACGAGTCACCGGCCGGCCGGTCGGCGCGCCCGGGCTCCAACGCCGTGGCCTTCCACGGTTCGACCACCGGCAACGGCCACGGGCTGCTGCTCGGCAACCCCCACTTCCCCTGGCACGGCGCGCACCGCTTCTGGCAGTCGCAGCAGACCGTCCCGGGCGAACTGGACGTCATGGGCGCCTCTCTGCTCGGTGCCGTGACCGTGTCGATCGGGCACAACGCCCACGTCGCCTGGAGCCACACCGTCGCCACCGGTGTCCCGATGAACCTCTACGAACTGACGCTGGACCCCGCCGACCCCACCGTCTACCTCGTGGACGGCCGGCCCGAGCGGATGACCCGGCGCGACGTCACCGTCTCCGTCAAGGACGGCGCACCCGTCTCCCGCACGCAGTGGTGGACCCGCTACGGCCCCGTCCTCACCACCCTGGACACCACCGGCCCGCTGCCCTGGACCGGCACCACCGCCTACGCCCTCACCGATCCCAACGCCGCCAACCTCCGCGGCTCCGACACCGCACTCGCGCTCTCCCGGGCCCGCAGCACCGACGAGGTCCTGAGCGGACTGAACCGCACCCAGGGCCTCCCCTGGGCCAACACCGTCGCGGCCGACGCGGCCGGGCACACGCTCTTCACCCAGTCGCAGGTCCTCCCGCGCATCACCGACGACCTCGCGCGGCGCTGCTCCACCCCGCTGGGAGCGGCCACCTACCCCGCCACCGGACTCGCCGTCCTCGACGGCTCACGCTCGCACTGCGCCCTCGGTACCGACCCGGACGCGCTCCAGCCCGGCGTCTTCGGCCCCGGCGCCCTGCCCACGCTCAGGGACACCCCCTACGTCGAGAACTCCAACGACAGCGCCTGGCTCACCAACGCCGACCACCCGCTCACCGGGTACGAGCGCGTCTTCGGCAGTGTCGGCACACCGCTCTCACTGCGCACCCGCGGTGCGCTCCACGACGTCTCCGCCCTGGCCGCCCGGGGCCGTCTCGGTGTCGCGGACCTCCAGCACCACCAGTTCGCCGACCGTTCGTTCGCGGGCGACCTCGCTGCCGACGGGCTGCGGGGGGCGTGCGCCACGCCGGTACGGGGTGCGGACGGCGAGGGCGGGGAGACGGAGGCCGACATCGCCGAGGCATGCCGCGTACTCGCGCGGTGGGACCGGACCACGAATACCGACAGCCGCGGCGCGCCGCTCTTCGACCGCTTCTGGCGCAGGCTGACCACCGCCACCACGCCGGACGACCTCTGGCGGGTGCCCTTCTCGCCCACCGACCCGCTGCACACCCCGCGAGACCTGGCCGCCGCGCCCTCCGCCCTCCGGAGTGCGCTGGGGCACGCCGTCGCCGAACTGCGCGCCGCCGGCCTGTCGGCGGACGCCCGTTGGAGCGAGGCCCAGTTCGTCGTCCGCGACGGCACCCGGATCCCGCTCCCGGGCGGCGCGTCGGAACTCGGACTCTGGAACGTCATCGACGCGCTGTGGAACCCGGAGGCCGGCGGCTACAGCGACGTCGAGTCCGGCACCAGCTACCTCCAGGCCGTCGGCTGGGACGGTACCGGCTGCCCCGTCGCGAAGACCCTGCTCGCCTACTCCCAGTCCTCCGACTCCACGTCCCCGCACCATGCCGACCAGACGTCGCTCTTCTCCGCCGGTCGATGGGTGACCTCGCGCTTCTGCGAGGAGGACATCCTCGCCTCGCCCGCACTGAGGGTGGTGCCGGTCGCCGAACGCGACTGACCTCCCTGAGGAGGTCAGGACGGGAAACCGGACCGGTGTCGGTCCACCGTCCCGGACGTGGCGGCCACCCCGACCGGCGCCACCAAATGATGACGTCGCCTTGAACCGGGTGGCCGGGGAGTCAAGGAGCTGTCGTGCGCCGTGCCGTCAACTGGGCCGTCCGGGGCTTCGGATTTCACTCTTTCGAACGGCCCGGGTGGCGGGTTCACCCACGACGACTGCCCGACAGGCAGGATCGTGCACCGACCACAGCAGTTCCACCTGACAAGGAGCACGCCATGGGATTCCTCGCCATCAACAGCGCGGGCGAAGACGAGAACAGCGACGACGAGGGTTCCGCGGCCACGGGGGAGGAGACGCGGAACCTGGTCCGCGAGGTCGCTCAGCGGGACGACGTTCCCCAGGATCTGAGGCAGCGCGCCCAGGCGCTCACGGGGCAGTAGGGGCCGGTAGGACCCGCGCTCTCTCCACCGTTGTCGTTGCGGTCCTGGCGCTCCACTGCTCCAGGACCGCGTCCTCTCCCGGGCCGTGCCCTCCCGGCGATCGGTGCCGTCCGGTGTGTGGCGCCTCCCTGCGGGGGCCGTGCCCGCACGCGGACGCCCTGGCTGTTCCCCCTTCATCCGTCAGCTCCGTGCGTTCTGTCCTGCGGGACTGCCCGGGTCGCTGTCGGATCCAGCTCTTGTGCGACGGAGTGCGTATGCGTGCGAATGCCCGCAGGGTAGCGGCAGTTCTCCTGTTGATCGTGCCGTTGATCGGCAGCGCCGGTGGCGCGACTGCCACGGCCGGGTCGAGCAGGCCTCCGGTCGCGGTGACGGAGTCCGTGGCGGCGGTGCCGGGTGAGTACGTCGTCAGGGTGAAGCCCGCGTTCTCGCCGGAGGCGGTCCTCCGCGATCTCGGCGTCCGGCCCCTGTTCACCTACGGTACGGCGCTGCGCGGCTTCGCCGCCCCGCTCACCCCGTTCCAGCTGCGCATGGCGCGCAGTCTGCCCGCGGTGGAGGCGATCGAGGAGAACGCCCGGACGGGCGTCGGTGCGCGTCCCCCGCGGCCCCGGGCGGAGCAGGAGACCGGGAGCGGCTCCGAGCGGAAGGGGCAGGTGGGGAGCACCGGGAACGCGGCCGCGTCGAGGGTGACTGTCGAGGCGGCGAGCTGGGGCCTGGACCGGATCGATCAGCGCAAACTTCCGCTCGACGGGCTCTTCGCGGTCAACGGGACCGGCGAGGGTGTCACGGCGTACATCGTCGACACCGGCATCGAGACCGGGAACGAGGAGTTCGAGGGGCGGGCCGTCGTGGGGTTCGACGCCGTGGACGACGGCCACGAAGGCCAGGACTGCCACTCCCACGGCACCCACGTGGCCGGCACCGTCGGCGGCAGGACCTACGGGGTGGCCCGCTCCGTGTCCCTGGTCGCCGTCCGGGTGCTCGACTGTCAGGGAGAGGGCTCCACCGCGACCTCTCTCGCAGGCCTGGACTGGGTCGCCGCGCACGCCCAGGAGCCGGCGGTGCTGAACGCCTCTCTCGGGGGCCCGGCCTCCGAGGCGCTCGACGCGGCCGTGAACACGGTGGCCGACAGGGGCGTACTGCCCGTCATCTCGGCCGGGAACGACGCCCGGAACGCCTGCGAGGTCTCTCCCGCCCGCGCGGACAAGGCCCTCACCGTCGGCGCGGTCAACAAGCAGGACCGGCAGGCCAGTTTCAGCAACTACGGCCCCTGCCTGTCGCTGTACGCGCCCGGCGTCGGCATCGTCTCCGCCGAACTCGGCGGCGGATCCAGCACGCTCAACGGCACGTCCATGGCCGCGCCCCACGTCGCCGGAGCCGCTGCCCTCGTCAAACAGCGGGATCCCCTGGCCACGTCCCAGGACCTCCGTGCCAGGCTCGTCGCCAACTCCACGAAGGACACCCTCACCCGCCTCGGCCCCGGCTCGCCCGACCGCCTCCTCTTCACAGGCGGCCTGTGACCGGACCGGTCCGTCCAGCAGGTCCGTCGCCGACTCGGCGGGCCCGACCTCTTCGACCGCCTCAACCGGGGCGGTCACGGCACTCACCAGGTGCTACCGGGTACCACCGCACAGCCGCCGCGGGATGGCCGCGGCGGCTGTGCGACGGGACGGCGCTCGCACGACCGGAGGCGCCGCGTCCCGCCGCGGCGGATGGCGGCCTGCTACAGTCGGCGTAGTTGCAGTAGTGGTTCCCATGAACTTTGTGTGCGCCTGCTCATCCGTTGCAGGCGCATTTTTTGTTTCCCGGCTCTTTCCCCGGTGGGCGCTCCATGCGGTGACTCGAAGCCCGCGCTGTGCGTGCTTCGGACAGTCCCATGAAGGAGATTTTGATGGCTAATGGCACCGTGAAGTGGTTCAACTCGGAGAAGGGCTTCGGCTTCATCGAGCAGGAGGGTGGCGGCCCGGACGTCTTCGCCCACTTCTCGAACATCAACGCCAACGGCTTCCGTGAGCTGCTTGAGGGCCAGAAGGTCGAGTTCGACGTCACGCAGGGCCAGAAGGGCCCGCAGGCCGAGAACATTCGCCCGCTGTAGTTCTTCTGCCACGGCACCCGCCCCGGCAGCGAGGGGCCCGCACCGCGCACATGCCCGGTGCGGGCCCCTCGGCCATTGCGCCACGGCGTACCCCCCGGCCGTTCAGGCCCCCGCCCCGGTCACCGGCGACCGTCCCCACGCGTGACGCGCAGCACCGCGTCCCGGTTCGGTGCCCGCCGTGACAGCCCGCGGTTCCAGATCCTCCGCTCCCGCCCTCCGCGGTGAGCGCCGACGCAGGCGACGTGTCGCATCGGTTCCGCCGTCCGCACCCCGCCCGTCACCGTTCCGGCCCGTTCCTTTGCGGTCTCCGCCCGGCGTCCCGCGCCGCGGGGCCTTCCTCGTGACGTGCCGACCCGAGGAAGGTCCTCCTTATGGCCCGCTCCAATCGCTCCCCGCACCACGACGCCGACGTCCGTTCCGGCGGCGGCCGGCCCGCCGGAGGCCGCCGGTCCTCCGGCCGGAGCGCTCCTCGGGGGTCCTCCGCGCAGGGGGAGTTCGCGATGCCGGTGAGCACCACCCCGGCACTGCCGGCCGTCGGGTCCTTCGACGAGCTGGACCTGCCGAAGCCGTTGCTGTCGGTGCTGACGCTCCAGGGCGTCACCGCGCCGTTCCCCATCCAGGCCGCGACGCTGCCGAACTCGCTGGCCGGCCGCGACCTCCTCGGCCGGGGCCGGACCGGCTCCGGCAAGACCATCGCGTTCGGCCTCGCCGTGCTGGCGCGCACGGCCGGGCAGCGGGCCGAGCCGCGCCACCCGCTGGCCGTGGTGCTGGTCCCCACCCGCGAGCTCGCGCAGCAGGTCACCGAGGCGCTCACCCCCTACGCCCGCGCCGTGCGCCTGCGGATGGTCTCCGTGATGGGCGGGACGTCGATCAGCCGCCAGGCATGGATGCTGAACCGCGGGGCGGAGGTCGTGGTGGCCACTCCGGGCCGGCTCAGGGACCTGGTCCGGCGCGGCGACTGCCGACTGGACCGGGTCGGCATCACGGTGCTCGACGAGGCCGACCAGATGACCGACATGGGCTTCCTGCCGCAGGTCACCGAACTCCTCGGCCAGGTCGCCGAAGGCGGCCAGACGATGCTGTTCTCCGCCACCCTGGACCGCAACGTCGACCGCCTGGTGCGGCGCTTCCTCAAGGACCCGGTCACGCACTCGGTGGACCCGTCCGCAGGAGCGGTCAGCACCATGGAGCACCACGTGCTGCACGTACAGAACTCCGACAAGAGCGCCACGATCGCCCACATCGCGTCCCGCGACGGCAGGGTGATCATGTTCACCGACACCAAGCACGGTGCGGATCGCCTGGTGGAGGACCTGCTCGCGAACGGAGTGAAGGCCGCGGCCCTGCACGGCGAGAAGTCCCAACAGCAGCGCACCCGCACCCTGGAGCAGTTCCGCACCGGCGAGGTGACCGCGCTGATCGCGACCAACGTCGCCGCCCGCGGCATCCACGTCGACGGGCTCGACCTCGTCGTCAACGTGGACCCGCCGGTTGACCACAAGGACTACCTCCACCGGGGCGGACGCACCGCCCGGGCCGGGGAGTCCGGGACCGTCGTGACGCTGGTGCTGTCCAGTCAGCGCCGCACGACGGCCCGCATGATGACCACGGCCGGCGTCACTCCCGTCAACACGAGGGTCAGCGCGGGCGGCGAGGACCTGGCCCGCATCACCGGGGCCCGCGTGCCCACCGGCGTTCCCACCGTGATCCCCAATCCCGTCGTCGAACGGCCGCGCCGCCACGGGTCCACGAGCCGCCTCGGCCGTTCCGCCCGCACCGCCGCCGACAGCCGGGCCGCCTCCGGCCGCGGCGACCAGGGCTCCTCCGGCCGGCGCCGGCCGCCCGGGCGCGCCGCACCCGCCGCGTAGCGGACGTACGGCCGTGGGGTGGGTGCTGCTTCCGGGTGACCTGGTCGCCCTCCGGCGGACGAGCCACCGCCCGAGTGCGCGATGTGGAAGGGGTGGCGTCGGACTGTGCCGCGGGGTGCTCTCCCTTCCGGCGGTGCGTCGGCCCGGACGCCGGAGCCGGGCGAGGTGGCCGGTGGGCCACCCCGTTCGGGGCACCCGTCCGGCCGGCGTCGCGGACACCTGCCCGGGCGGAGCCGTTCAGGGGCCCTGTCCGACCGCGGCCCGGGGTGGTGGGCCCACGGCCGGGAAGAGGGTGTCGGCCCGGTCGAGGACTTCGGCGGCGGCCCGGTTGCGCCGTAAGGTCCGGAGGACGGACCGCACCCGGGTGAGCTCGCGGTCGGCGTAGGCGGACGCGGTGCTCCCGTAGTGGGTGAGGAAGGCCTTGCAGTGGAGCGCCGCCTGGTCCGGATCGCCCAAGGACACGGCGGAGCGGGCGACGGCGGCGTACGTCATCGCCAGGCCCATGTGGTCGTTGTCGGCCCACCGCCGGAGGGACTCCTCGAAAGCCCTGGTGGCGGGTCGGGCCGCCCGGCAGGCCGACAGCACCACGCCCCGCCAGTAGTCGAACTCGGCGCGGGGGCACTCCAGGAAGGGGTCGTCGCCGTCGGGCGGGATGCCGTAGCAGCGTTCGGCGGCCAGGAGGTCGGCGACGGCTTCGGACCGTTCGGCGGTGGCGGCCCGGCAGAGGGCGCGCTGGCCGAGGAGGAGGGCACGGAGCGGGCTGTCGGGCATCCGTACGGCGGTGGCCTGTTCGGCGAGCTGGAAGGCCCGGGCGGTGTAGCCGAGCGACAGCGCCTGGAAGCTCAGGAGGCGCAGAGCGAGGGCGTAGGTGGCCCGGTCGCCGCACCGCGCGGCGAGGTCGAGGGCGCAGAGGAGGTACTGCTGGGCGAGGTGGTGGTGTCCGGCGTCGACGGTCATCGCGCCCATCCGGTAGGTGAGCCGGGCCTGGTCGGCCTGCTGTTCCCGGACGGCCGAGCCGTTCGTCCGGTCCGCGTGCGCCAGGTAGGCGGCGAGCATCGGGCGGATGTTGGTGCCGCCGTACCTGACGTGCAGTTCCCTGAACAGGGCCACCAGGTCGCCGGCCGCACCGTGGCTGGCGAGGGGCGGCCGGTCGTCCGGGCGCCCGGTGGACCGGGCCGGAAGCCGGGCGGAGTCGTAGATCCGCTCCCGTGCCCGGGGTCCGTCCTCGGGGTGCAGGTCGGTGCGCGCGAGTTCCATGACGCGGGGCGGGTCGCCCGGTCCGGTGGCCGAGGGTTCGCCGTCCTGCGCGGCCTCCGGCTGCCCGAACCCGGTGTCGGCTGTGCTGACGGGTCTTCGGAGGCGCCGGCTGAAGGCCTCGGCGATGAGCTTGGGTGCCGGTTCCCTGGGTCTGGTGCCGGTGAGCCAGTGGGCGGGCGCGGTCCGGTGGTACGACAGTTCGAGGCCCTGCGCGCGGGCGAGTTCGGTGACGGCCCGTAACAGCTCTCCGGTGCTCCACCGGGCTTCGGACAGCAGCGCGGCCAGGGACGGGTTCGGCCGGTGATCCTTCATGGGTCCCTCCTGGCCCGGCGCCGACAGCCGGTGGGCGGGCCGGCGACGGCCGTTCGACGGTTTCGCGGACCGGGACCGTCAGTCGCGGTTCAGCAGGGTCATCGGCAGTCGGTCGGGGCGCGGAACCAGTGCCGCGACGGGGCGGACCCGGTGACCCGGCACGGGCCGCAGCCGCCAGTGCGCGGCGATGTGGGCGACCGTCAGGGCCATCTCGGTCCTCGCGAAGAACTCGCCGATGCAGCGGTGGTAGCCGGCGGCGAAGGGGATGAAGGCTCCCCGGGGGAGCTCTCGGCTGCGCTCCGGCAACCACCGGTCGGGGTCGAAGCGGTCGGGTTCCGCGTACACCCGCGGGTCGCGGTGCAGCGCGTACAGGCTGAATCCCACCTCGGTGTCCGACGGGACCCGCACGCCGTCGATCTCCAGCGCGGTGAGGGCCCTCCGGGTCCCCAGCGGCGGGGAGTACATCCGCTGCACTTCCTGGATGACGCGGCCGGTGTACTCCAGGTCCGGGATGTCGGCGTACGTGGCCGTCCGTCCGCCGAGGACCTCGGCGAGCTCCGCACGGATCCTGCGTTCGACCTCGGGGTGCCGGGCCAGTTCGTGGAACACCCAGGCCATGGTGTGCGAGGTCGTCACGCTTCCGGCACCCAGGATCGTGGTGATCTCGTCGCGGACCCGGACGTCGCTCATGCGCCCGCCGCCCGTGCTGTCGTGCGCGGTCAGCAGCCACGACAGCAGATCGTCGTGGGCGTCGGTGCAGTGGTGTTCGGCGATCAGGCGGTCGGTGGTGCGCCGCATGCGGTCCGCCGCGGAGTCGAACCGCCGGTTCATCGGGATCGGGACGTTGTCGAGCCACCTCGGCATCAGGGCGCGGGTGACGATGGTCCTGTCGAGCACGGGCATGCAGTGCCGTATCTCCGCGGCCGCCTCGGGCCCGAGGTCGCAGGAGACCATCGCGTCGGCGATGATCCCGATGGCCATGTTCATCATCTCCTCCTCGACCCGCACCTCCAGGCCGGGCCTCCAGGAGTCCGTGAGGGCTTGTAGGTGCCGCGTCATGACCGAGGCGTAGAAAGGCATCCGGCTCTGGTGGAAGAGCGGTTGCATCAGCCGCCGCTGGTGGTGGTGGTTCTCCCCGTCGGAGGTTGCGAGGCCGTCCCCGAGGAGACGGCGGGTCCGGGCGAAGAACCGGCCTCGGGTGAACGAGTGGGCGTCCTTCACCAGCACCTGGTGGAAGAGACCGGGGGTGGTGACGAAGTAGACCGGAAGCGGTCCGATGTCCACGCGGACGAGGTCCCCGGCCGCGTGCACGGAGCGCAGGAAGGGCAGGGTCTCCCGCGCCAGGGGCAGCGCGTGTCCGAGGACCGGGAGCCGGTGGGGTGCGATCCGCACGGTGTCCGTCGGTCTGGTGATCACGGTGTCCTCACTCTCCGTCGGAGGGGTTCATGGCCTCCGACGTGAACCCGGGGTCGAGCTCCGTTCCGGCGGAGTTCAGGAGGTAGGCGAACATCCGGTAGTGGCCGGCCAGCATGGTGATCTCGATCATCCCGGCGTGGTCGTACCGGGCGGCGAGGGCCTGCCAGGTGTGCTCGGACAGGCGGGCGCCGTGGTGGAGTTCGTCCGCGGCCCGGAGCAGGTGGCGGTCCTCGTCCGACCACACCGGGTCCCCGGGGCCCCGCGGGATGCGCCGGATCTCCTCGTTCCGCAGGCCGGCGCTCCTGGCGAGCGGGACGTGACGGCTCCATTCGTACCGGGCCCCCGCGAGGAAGACGGTGGACAGGATCAGCAGTTCCCGTTCGCGTTGCGGGAGACGCCCGCGCGTCAGCAGGAAGAGCGAGAACGGCGCGAGGGCCTCCAGCAGGTCGGGGTGGTGCAGGAGCGTGCCGACGACGTTGGGCACGCCGGGGCCGAGGACCCCGGGAACGCGAGCGGCGAGGGCGCGGTCCCGCTCGTCCCAGCGGTCCGCGGGCAGGGGGGCCAACCGTTGTACGGGTGTGTCGTCCTGGGACATCGGTCGTGCGCTCCTTCACAGGGAGTCCAGCCAGGCCTGCACGGCGGCGGCCGACGGCCGGGCGTGCCGGCCGAGGACGGAGAAGTGATCGCCGGGCACGTCGACGGCGTGGTGGGGGAGGGGCCATGCGAGGCCCATGGAGCTGTTCCGGGGGCGGAGGAACAGCGTCGGGGCCACGGCGGAGGCCGGGGACCAGTTCGCGATCAGGTCGCGGTAGGCGATCCCGGCCGTCAGGGCCGAGGCGGTGGGGAAGCCGGCGGTCGCGTGGTCGGCGACGCGGAACGCGGCCTCCTCGATGAGGGGGTGGGACCGGGTGCCCGGCGGGAGCGTGTCGAGGAGGACCAGGGCCGCGGCGGGTGCGTCACGGCCGCGGAGCCGCTCGGCCAGGGCGTGGGCGAACCAGCCGCCGGAGGAGTGACCGAGGAGGACGACGCGGTCGGCGGTCGGCGGGGCGGTCAACTCCTCGGCCCAGAGGTCCAGCAGCAGATCGAGGGAGGCGGGCAGGAGTTCGCCGTCCCGGTAGCCCGGGGCCGCCAGGGCCCGGACCGTGCGCCGTCCGGTGAATCCGCGGGCCAGCCGGGCGAAGGGGGAGGCGTCCGGCGGGGACCCGATGCTGGGCACGCACACCACCGCCGGGAGGTCCGGTCCGCCGGTGAGCAGGAGGGGGGCGCGCTCCGGAGCCTCGGCGGCGGTGCGGAAGACCGGGCGTCGCCCGGCACGCAGCTCCACCGGCCGGACCGCCCGCTCGTACTGGCGGGCCCGGCAGGCCTTGAGGAAGGAGGTGACCAGGTCCCCGTTGTCCCCGTCCGGCAGGGCCCGCCGTCCGTCGGAGGGCGTGGACGGGGATGTGGACACGGACGTGGACGAGGCTGCAGG
Source organism: Kitasatospora sp. NPDC056327 (assembly GCF_042261735.1). Classification (NCBI taxonomy): domain Bacteria; kingdom Bacillati; phylum Actinomycetota; class Actinomycetes; order Kitasatosporales; family Streptomycetaceae; genus Kitasatospora; species Kitasatospora sp. NPDC056327. The sequence goes on from NZ_JBHJRC010000002.1 coordinate 19,344, forward strand.
CGTGGGCCCGGAGGCGGAACCGGCCTCGGTGAGCACCCGGTCCAGGTGGCCGGCCAGCGCGGCGGGGGTGGGGTGGTCGAACACGGCCGTCGCCGTCAGCCGGGCGCCCAGGGCGGTGCCGAGCCGGTTGCGGAGTTCGGTGGACGCCAGGGAGTCGAGTCCGGCGTCGCGGAACGGCGTCCCGGCGTCGATCGCCTCGGGGCCGGGGTGCCCCAGCACGGTCGCCGTGTGCGCACGGACGAGGTCGACGAGTCGTTGGGCACGCTGGCCGGGCTCCAGCCCCAGGAGCCGGGCGGTCTCCTCCGGGGCGCCTTCCGTCGCGGCGCCCCCGTCGGGGGCCGCGGCCCGTGCGGCTGCGCGCTGCGGGGTGTGCGCCGACAGGTCGGCGAAGAGGTCGGGGAGCGGATCCCCCGCGGCGGCGGACGGCGCGGGCACCACGGCCAGCTGCGGTTCGTCCAGTTCCAACGCCAGGTCGAAGCCGGCCAGGGCCCGCGCCGTCGGCAGGGGCGACAGGCCGTAGCGCTCGACCCGGCGCAGATCGGTGTGCGTCAGATGGCCGGTCATGCCGCTGGCCCGCTCCCACAGGCCCCAGTCGACGGAGCTGGCGGTCAGCCCCAGGTCACGCCGGTGGTGGGCCAGCGCGTCGAGGAAGGCGTTGGCGGCCGCGTAGTTGGCCTGGCCCGGGTAGCCCAGCAGGCCGCTCATGGAGGAGTAGAGCACGAAGGCCCGCAGGCGGCCGCCGAGGGTCAGTTCGTGCAGGTTGAGGGCGGCCTCGACCTTGGCGCGCAGTACGGTCCGCAGCCGTTCCGGCGTCAGGTCGGCGACCAGACAGTCGTCGAGGACGCCCGCCGCGTGGACGACGGCGCTCAGCGGGTGCTCCGCCGGGACCGCCGCGAGCACCTCGGCCAGCGCCGAGCGGTCGGCCGCGTCGCAGGCCGGCAGTTCGACGGCGGCTCCGAGCGCGGACAGTTCCTCGGCGAGCCGGCGGGCGTCGGGGGCGGCGGCACCACGGCGGCCGACGAGGACCAGCCGACGCACCCCGTGGGCGGTGACGAGGTGCCGTGCCAGTTCCGCGCCGAGTGTCCCGGTCCCTCCGGTGATCAGGACGGTGCCGTCCGGGCCCAGCCGTCCGGGCCCCTGGGTGAGGACCAGCTTGCCCGTGGAACGGCCCTGGCTGAGGTGGCGCAGGGCCGGGCGCGCGTGGCGGACGTTCCAGGACCGGGTGGGCAGCGGTCGCAGTGCCCCGGCGGCGAACAGGTCGCTCAGCCTCCCGACGATCGCCCCCAGCCGGTCGGGTGGCGTGCTGAGCAGGTCGACGACGTGGTAGGCGATCCCCGGGTACCGCGCTCGGACGGCCCCGGCCTCCCGGACGTCGGTCTTGCCCAGCTCCACGTAGCGGCCACCCGGACGCAGCAGCCGCAGGGAGGCGTCCACGAAGTCGCCCGCGAGGCTGCCGACGACCACGTCGAAGCCCGTGCCGCCGGTGGCCGAGCGCAGCCGCTCCTCGAAGTCCAGGCTCCGCGAGTCGGCGATCCGGTGCGGGGGAACGCCGAGGGACTCCACCACGGACCACTTGGGCCGGCCGGCGGTGGCGTGGATCTCGGCGCCCAGACGGGAGGCCAGCTGGACGGCCGCCATGCCGAATCCGCCGGCCGCGGCGTGGATGAGCACCTTCTCGCCCCGGCGCACCGCGGCCCGCTCGACCAGCGCCTCGTACGCGGTGACGAAGACACCGGTGACCCCGGCGGCCTGCTGGTCGCTCCAGTGGGTGGGCACCGGCAGCACCGAGCGGCGGTCGACCACCGCCAGGGAGGCGTGCAGGCCGTCCCGGCCGCCGATGCCGGCGAAGGCCGCGACCCTGTCGCCGATCCGTACGCCGGACACCCGCGCTCCGACGGCCACCACCTCCCCGGCGACCTCGCAGCCGATGGACGTGCCGTCCACCTTGGCGAGCGCGGTCATCGGATCGCGGAAGTTCAGCCCACTGGCGTGGACCCGGATGCGGAGCTGGTCGGGTTCCAGCGGCGCGAGGACGTCCGGGGCCAGAACGGCCGCCACACCGTCGAGTGTGCCGCTGGGCGAGGGGGCCAGCCGCCAGGGCCTGCCGTCGGCGGGCAGGGAGACCAGGTCGCCGTCGTCGGGGAGGACCAGGCGGGGCACGTAGGCGGTGCCTCCGCGCAGTGCCACGGTCGGGTGACCGCCGGCGATTCCCGCGGCCAGCGCGGGGATCGGCACCGGGCCGTCGTCGAGGTCGATCAGCTGGCACCGGCCCGGGTACTCCCGTTGCGCCGTACGGATCAGCCCCGCGCAGGCGGCGGCCGACAGATCGGTCACGGAGTCCCCGAACCGGACACTGTGGGCACCCCGGACCAGGACCACCAGCCGTGTCCCGTGCAGCCGCCGGTCCGTCAGATGCCGCCGCAGGTCGGCCAGCAGCGCACAGAGGCGGCGGTGGACCTCGTCGGCCCGCACGGTGGCGCCGGGGCCGTCCGGGGCGACGCGTCGGTCGAGCAGGACGGCGTCGGGCGGGTCCGCTCCGGCTGCCAGCGCCTCCACCAGACCGGCGGGATCGGGGAAGTGCGCCGCTCCCGGAAGGTCCCGGCCGGGCCCGACGACGGCCCACCGGGAGCCGTCCTCCGACGAGGCGGGCCCGGCTTGCGGCCGCCAGACGACCCGGAAGACGCAGGGCTCGGCGGCGGCGAGCGCCGCGCGCAGGGCGCCGGCCGTGGTGGGCCGTACCCGGAGGTCGCTGACGACGGCCACGGTCCGTCCCGTGAGGTCGGTGACGCGGACGTCGAAGCCGCCGCCCGCCGTGGCGGTCACGGTGGAACGCAGGGCGCGGGCCCCGCGGGCGTACAGCCGCACCGAGCCGATGGAGTACGGGAGGAGCGTCCGGTACTCGCCGTCCGTTCCCTGTGCCTCCCGCACCTCCTGTGCCTCCTGTGCCTCCCGCGCCTCCGTCTGCCGAAGGGCGAGGAGGACCGGGTGCAGCGCCGCGTCCATGAGTGCCGGGTGGAGTTCGAACGGGGCCGCGTCGGCGCCGTCATGACCGCTCGGCGCGATCTCGCCGTGGAACCCGGTGCCGTCGCGCCACAGGCCGTGGAGGCGGAACTCCGGTCCGTAGACGTAACCACGTGCGCGAAGGTCCTGGTAGAGCCCTTCCACCGGAACCTCTTCCGCCGAAGCGGGCGGCCAGGTCGTCATGCGTCCTCACATCCTCGGTCCGTCAGCCTTGTTCCGTCCCGACGGCCCCCGCGGCCGTGGCCCGGGCGTGGCACGTCCACCGTCCCAGGGCCGTACGGGAGTGCAGGGCCAGGGCGTGTCGGTCGGCCGCCCGCCGGGCGCAGCTCACCCGGACGTCGACCGCGCCGCTGGAGGGCAGTGCGAGGGGTGCCTGGAGGACGACGTCCTCCAGGCGCTCGCAGCCGAGCCGGTCAGCCGCCCGGAGCAGCAGTTCCAGCATGCCTGTGGCCGGCAGCAGGACCGTGCCGTGCACGACGTGGCCGCCGAGCCAGGGGTGTTCGGACAGCGACAGGCTCCCCGTGAACACGGTGCCGCCGTCCGGCAGGTCGATCGCCGCGGCGACCCAGGGGTGGCCGAGGGGGTCCAGACCCGCTTCCCGCAGGCCGGTTCCGGCCGGTTCGGCGGGCAGCCAGTGGCGGCGGTGCCGGAAGGCGTGGACGGGCAGGTCGACGGTGCGCGCCCCGGGGTACAGGGCGCCCCAGTCCAACCGCGCACCGAACGCGTTGGCACGGGCGAGCGCGGTGGCGAAGGCCGTCGCGTCCGCCCGGTCCCGGTGAAGGGTGGGCACCACCGCGCCCTCGACGCCCGCGTCGGCCAGGATGTCGGCGACGGCCGCAGCCAGGACGGGATGCGGGGAGACCTCGACGAACTGCCGGTGCCCGGCGGCCGCCGCCGCCCGCACGGCCGCGTCGAAACGCACCGTCTCCCGTAGGTTGCGGTACCAGTACCCGGCCTCCAGCTCGGTGTGGTCGACGAGGCGCCCCAGGGTCGCGGAGAACACGGGGGTGTGGCCGGGCCCGCAGGCCACCTCCTCCAGCAGTGCGAGAACCTCCTCACGGACGGCGTCCATGTGCGGGCTGTGGGAGGCGTAGTCGACGGGCAGCCGTCGGGCGCGGACCCCCTCGCGGGCGCAGCACTCCAGTACCTGCGCGAGGGCGTCGGTGTCCCCGGCCACCACGGTCGCCGCCGGGCCGTTCTCCACGGCCACCTCCACCCGGCCCGCCCAGGGGGCGATCAGGAGCGCGGTCGTTGCTGCGGGGGCGGCGAGGGAGGCCATCCCTCCCCGGGAGGTGACGTGCCGCAGGGCCCGGCTGCGCAGCGCGACCACGCGGGCCGCCTCCTCCAGGGACAGCACCCCGGCGACGTGCGCGGCGGCGATCTCGCCCTGGCTGTGCCCGATCACCGCCGCGGGCCGGACACCGTGCGCCCGCCACAGCTCGGCGAGCGCCACGTACACGGCGAACAGGGCGGGTTGGACGTACTCGGCACGCTCCAGGGGCGGCGCGCCGGGCGACCCGCACGCGACGTCCTCGACGTCGACGTCGAGCCACGGCCGCAGGGCCTTGCCGCAGGCGTGCAGGGCGGACGCGAAGACGGGAGAGGCCTCCATCAGCGCCGCGGCCATGCCGGGCCACTGGGCGCCCTGCCCGGGGAAGACGAAGACGGGGGCCGTTCCGGGCAGCGCCCTTCCGCTCACCACCGTGGTGGACGCCTCTCCCCGTGCGAGGGCGTCGAGCCCGCCCAGCAGCTCGTCGGCACCGTCGCCGACCACGGTGGCGCGGTACGGGAGCGCGCTGCGTGTCGTGGCCAGGGACCAGGCCACGTCCGCGGGGTCGACCGTCGGCGTCGCGCGGACCTGCCGGGCCAAGCGTGCGGCCTGGGCCCGCAGGCCCTCCTCGCCGGCTCCGGAGAGCGGCCACAGCCGGACCCCGGTGCCGTCCTTCCAGGCCCTGCCGCCTCCGGCTCCGCCCTCCTCGGCCGGGTGTCCGGTGCCGGCGGACCGCAGGTCGGCCGGCGCCTCCTCCAGCACCGCGTGCGCGTTGGTGCCGCTGATGCCGTACGCCAGGACCCCGGCCCAGCGCGGGCGCGGTCCGCGCGGCCAGGGCCGCGGCTCGTGCAGCAGCCGCACCGTACCTTCGCTCCAGTCGACGGCCGGTGTGGGGTTCTCCGCGTGCAGGGTCGCGGGCAGGTGCTCGTGCTGGAGGGCCAGCACCATCTTCACCACACCGGCCAGGCCCGCGACGGCGGTGGTGTGCCCGATGTTCGTCTTCACGGAACCGATCCACAGCGGATCCGCGGGGGTCCGGTGACGGCCGTAGCAGGCCTGGAGCGAAGCCGCCTCCACCGGGTCTCCCGCGCGGGTCCCCGGGCCGTGCGCCTCGACCACCCCGACGTCCGCCGGTTCCAGAGCGGCGTCGTGCAGCGCGGCACGGATGACGGCTTGCTGCGCCGGCCCGCTCGGGGTCGTCAGCCGGTCGCTGGCGCCGTCCTGGTTGATCGCGCTGCCACGCACGAGGGCGAGCACCGGGTACCCGGCGGCCCGGGCCGGCTCCAGTGGCATCAGCACCACCGCGGCGACGCCCTCGGCGGGGGCGAACCCGTCCGCCTCGGCGGCGAAGGCCTTGCACCGCCCGTCCGCGGCGTACACCCTCAGCCGGGAGAACCACTTCAGTTGCTCGGGCGAGGCGATCACGGTGGCGCCGGCGGCGATCGCCAGGTCGCACTCGCCGGCCCTCAGCGCCCGTACGGCGAGGTGCAGGGCCACCAGGGAGGACGAGCACGCGGTGTCCACCGTGAGGGCCGGACCGTTCAGCCCCAGGGCGTAGGCGATCCGGCCCGAGGCCACACTGGCCTGCGTACCCGTGAGGACGTAACTCTCCAGCCCGGAGAGGGCGTTGCCGGTCAGCCGGCTGTAGCCGCTGTCGTTCATCCCCACGTAGACGCCGGTGCGGCTGCCGTCCAGGCTCCGCGGGGCGATGCGTGCCCGCTCCAGCGCGTGCCAGGTGCTCTCCAGCAGCAGTCGCTGCTGAGGATCCATCGCGGACGCCTCGCGCGGGCCGATCCCGAACACCTCGGCGTCGAAGCCCGCCACGTCGTCGAGGAAGCCTGCCGCCCGCACGTACGTGGTGCCCTCGACGGTGTGGTCCGGGTCGTAGAGTCCGTCCGTCTTCCAGCCGCGGTCCCGCGGCAGCCCCGTGGCCGAGTGCTCGCCGGCCGCCAGCATCCGCCAGAGCCCCTCCGGGGACGTCGCCGGCCCGGTGAACCGGCAGTCCATCCCCAGGACGGCTATCGGGGCCCCAGGCCGTTCTCCCGGCGCCGTGGTCGTGGCCGATTCGGTTGACATCAGGACCGCTCCTTTCGCAGAGGCGGCGGTGGCGGGTGCGACGGGACCCCGGCCGTCGAGGTGCTGGAAGGTCCGGCGCCCGCGTCTCGACGACGTGCCCGGACAGTGGCGGGACACCGGATCCACTGCCGGACGACCGGCGATCACCCTTGCCCGTCCGGGCCGGGACCGCTTCGGAAGTGAAGCCACCGATACGGGAAACGATGCACGATTCCGCCGGGGCGGCCTAGACTCCCGCGCTGGTCGATGTGTGAAAGCGTTGAAACCCCGGCGGGCTCCGGACGGGCGTCGGCCCGGACGGGTTTCCGGTGGCCCGGCCCCTCCGGGGCGGGCCCGTCGAGGACGGCCCGCGGCCCCGGTCCGGCGCCGGGCAGACGGCCGCCCGGCACGGTCCTGCCCGTCCGGCGGGCCCGGACGGGCAGGACCGCGGGGCGGTTGCCGGTCAGTCAGGTGATCTGTCGGACGAGGGTTGCGAGGTTCCAGTAGGCGACCTCGGTGCGGAAGCGTCCGTCGGGCGAGAAGGTGAAGACGCTCAGCCCGTGCTTCGTGAAGCGGCGGCCCATGACGGCGTTCTCGGTCAGGCCGGGGAAGTGTCCGGCCACGGTGGCGGAGAGCGTCCAGCGGGTGCCGATCTCACCGTGCTCCCCCACGAGGTAGCCGTCGAGGGTGAGACGGTGGTCGTGGAACGCGGTGAACCAGACTTCTCCGGCCCCGCGGAGCCCGGGCTTGTCCTCCACCACCATCTCCACGGCGAGGTCCTCCACGCGCAGGTCGTCGGCGTAGCACGACAGGTACGCTTCGAGGTCGTCGGTGGAGATGGCGTGCGCCCAGGTGCGGAAGTGTTCGTCCCGCTCTGCCGGGATGTTCATCGTTCCTCCGTTGTCTGGCAGCGGCGGCAGAAGCGCTCATTCGGCGATCGTCGTGTGATAGGCCCATCGATAGGTCGGTTCGGACTCGGTGTCGGTGCTGCGCTCCTCGCGTTCGTAGTGCTCGTAACCGTTGCGCCAGCGGTACGTCAGCCGGTCGGCGTCCTCGCGGACGGGCGGCGGTGGTGTCCGCAGGAGATCCTGCGGACCCCCGACGAGGTGGGGCTCGGTGAATCTGTCCATCGTTCGTTCACTCCCTCGGGTGGGGGCTCGGGCAGGGGGAGGCCGGAATCGCGTTGGGATCGTCTGCCCGGTGCCCACACGGCTGACTGCCTGTCGCACACCCGGTCGGGGGCGGGCGGCAGTGCATCGGGGGAGCCGGTGCGGAGCGGAGTCCGCAGCGGCTCCGGAAGGATCGGCATCCCCCGGGCGCCGCATCCGGCCCCGTCGGAGCAACCGGCTCCCACCACGGCGCTTCGCACACCGGAGGATCGGTGCCCATGGGACCCCACTTGTACGGCATCCATGATCGGCGCAACGCCGTGCCACCGGCGCGAGGCCCGAAGCCCGAGAGCCGAAACCCGGACCCAGGGCTTTGCGCGGGGAGAGTGCTGACGCTGCGACGTCACATCCTGCGGACGATAAGTCGACATGTACGGAAATAACCATTCCGTTCAGATTTGGCCGTGTCAAGGGGATGACGGATGGTGGCACCGGCGAGAGCCGGCCGGCCCCGCCCCGTCCGACGCCGTCCCGCGGTCGGGTGAGCGCCGCACCGACACCCGCCCGCCTCTCCCGAACAGCGGGCACCCCGGCCCTCGCCGGCTCCGGCCCGTTCGTCGGCGACCGGGCGCCGCTGTTCGGGGCCCGGCATCCGGTGGTTGGCTTCGGGTGGAACCGGTCGGGCGGGTGGTGGGCGGGGGCGCGGCCGGGGCGGCCTTCGGCGTCCGCGGCTTCCGGGCCTGGGACGAACCGGCCTGACCTGGTGCGCCGCGGCCGATCGTCCGCGCACGGGTGACCGCCCGCGGGGCCGACCGGGGCGAGGACCCGGCGGCCCGCGTCGGTGAGTTCCTGCGCCGGCGCCTCGACGTCCTTCTCGTCGGTGCCGGCGCCGGCACCGGCCGGGACTGCCTCGGCCGGGCACCCGCGCACCACCCGGCACTAGTGTCTCCGTACCTTGGTTCACGGCCCTTTGACGGAACCTCAGGAGCCCGGTCATTCACACGGAGGACACCATGACGGCAAGCGCACCCACCTGGAGTTCGGACGCCGTGCTGCGGCGGCTGCGGGGCAGGGGCGAGAGGATGATCGGCTCGGCCGGTCCCGACGCGGCCGCCGACCGCGCGATGGGACGGGCCCTGATCGGCTTCCTGGACCGGATCGCCGGGCGTGGCTCGGGGCCGGCCGTGGACGGCATCGTCGGGCTGCCGTTCCTGGTGCACGGGACGCGTTCCGCCGACCCGGCGCCGGCCGAGCCCGCGGCCGTTGCGCACGTGCTGTGGTGGGTTGCGGCACGTCACCTGGACGACCTGTCCGACGCCGGGCCGCGGCCGTCCGCCGTGGCCGACACGGGCAGTGCGGACCAGGATCTGCTCGCCGTGATCGGGATCGCCTGTCACCTCGCCGCCGAGGTGCTCGACGAGGGGTGCCGCGACGACCCGGAGCTGGCGCTGCGGTTGCGCCAGGAGCTGTCGCGCGGCTGGCACCGGGCGATAGCCGGGCAGCTCGTGGACCTCACGGCGTCCGCGGTGACGGCGACCGCCGACGAGGTCATGGCCGGTTATCTGGGAAAGACCGGCGCCCCTTACGCCATGGCCGCCGCGATGGGCGCGGCGCTGGCCGGGTGCGACGAGGCGAGCGTGGACGCGTGGCGCGACTTCGGCGCGCGTCTCGGCGTGCTGCGGCAGTTGGTCAACGACCAGCGGGACATCGTCTCGGGACGCTACGAGGACCTTCGCAACGGGACCGCCACCCTCATGGTGGTGCAGTACCTGAATTCGCTGTCCGAGCCGGAGCGCGCGGTGGCGGAGAAGCTGCTCGTGGGCTGCGCGGACTCCGCCGCCGCCCGGGAGGAGTTCGCGGCGCGGCTGACCGAGCCGAGCCGGCTGCGCGCATTCGCCGCGGGTGCCGGGCCGTTGATCGACGGGCTGCACGCGAGCATCGACGAGGCCGGCGGGGTGGGCGACTACGTCGCGGGGCTGCACGAGCTGGTCGATCGGACGGTGAACCTGTACCCGGAGTTCCTGCTGGGCGCCCGGGGCTGAGAGCCGGGTCCGGGGCGGACCCGTCGGCCCCGAGTACCCCGGAGGGAACCTCCGGCCCTCGAAGCCGCTCCACGCCCGGTCGCGGGCGTGGAGCGGCGGACTCAGTGCGGGTGGGGCCGGTCGGGCGGCCGCTCGCCCGGATCCGCGGCGCTCAACCGGGCGACCAGCTCCCGTTTGAGCACCTTGCCGCTGGGACCGAGGGGGAAGGCCTCCACGAACTCCACCCGGCGCGGGTACTTGTACGGTGCCATCCGCTCCCTGCTCCAGGCGATGATCGCGGCACCGAGGGCCGGGCCCGGTGCGGTGCCGGGGCGGGCCCTGACCACCGCGCACACCTCCTCGCCGTGGACGGGATGGGGGAGTCCGACGACGGCCGCCTGGGCGATCGCGGGGTGGTGGGCCAGGACGTCCTCCACCTCGCGCGGATAGACGTTGTACCCGCCGCGCAGCACCACGTCCTTCTTGCGGTCGACGACGGACAGGTAGCCCTCGTCGTCCTTGACGCCGAGGTCCCCCGAGCGGAACCAGCCGTCGACGACGGCCTCGGCGGTCGCCTCCGGCCGGTTCAGGTAGCCGGCCATCACGTTGTGCCCCCGCACGACGATCTCCCCGGTCTCGCCGGCGGGCAGCAGCTCGATCCTGTCCTCCAGCTCCGGCCTGGCGATCTCCACCTCGACGCCCCAGATCGGCCGCCCCACCGTGCCCGGTCGGAGCGGCCACGCCTTCTGGTTGTAGGCCACCACCGGAGACGTCTCGGTCAGCCCGTACCCTTCGAGGACGGGGCAGCCGAACGTCTCCCGGAACGCGTCCAGGACCGCCACCGGCAGCGCGGCGCCGCCGGAGAACGCGCGGTCGAGCGCGGGTCCGCGCGGGGCGGCGCGGGCCGCGTCGAGGAGTGCCGTGTACATCGTCGGGACCCCCATGAACACGGTGCAGCCCTCCCGCACCATGAGGTCCAGTGCGCCCGGTCCGTCGAACCGCGGCATCAGCACCAGGGTCGCCCCCGCCCGGAAGCAGGTGTTCATGCCGCAGATCTGACCGAAGGTGTGGAACAGGGGCAGGCAGCCGAGCAGGACGTCGTCCGGGGTGAAGTCGAACGGCGACAGCATGGTCGTGTCGACGTTCATCACCACGTTGAGGTGGGTGAGCAGGGCGCCCTTGGGCCGGCCGGTGGTGCCGGAGGTGTAGAGGACCAGCGCGATGTCGCCTGGCTCGCGCGGTACCTGACGTTCGATCGGGGTGCTCCGGGCCGCGATCGCGTCCAGCCGCGGCGCGCGGGCTCCGTCCTCCGTCCCCTCCTCCTCCATGACGGTGAGCACGGGCGTGCCGGTCGTCTCCGCGGCCCTGCCGCCCTCGGCCAGGAGCGGGGCGGCGCAGATCAGCGCCACCGCCCCGGAGTCCTTCAGGACGTACGCGATCTCGTCGGCCCGGAGCAGGGTGTGGACCGGGACCACGACCGCGCCGAGCGCGAGCGCACCGAAGTAGGCCAGCGGGAAGTGCGGCGTGTTCGGCAGCAGCAGCGCCACCTTGTCGTCGGGCCCGACGCCCTGCGCGCGCAGCGCCGCCGCGTACCTGCGCGCCCCGTCCCACAGTTCGCGGTAGGTGGTCCGCCGCCCGTCGGACACGATCGCCGGGTGCTCCGGTCGCCGCAGCGCGGACTCGGCGAGTACGGCCGCCACGGAGAGCGTCATCGGGGCCTCACCCGCTCGCTTCCGCGGCCAGCCGGGCCTTGTCCGGCTTGCCGACGCCCGTGAGGGGCAGATCGGAGCGGACGCGGATCCGCGCGGGGACGTGCTTGGGCGAGATGCGGGCCCGGACGTGTTCCGCCAGCTCGTCGGGACCGGCCGTGCCGGCCTCGCGCAGCGTCACGGCGGCGTGCAGGTGTTCGATCCGATCCTGGTCCCGTACGCAGAAGACGGCGGCCTGCGCCACGTCGGGATGGGCCAGGAGGGCGTTCTCCACCGTCACCGGATGGATCTTGATGCCGTTGGTCTTGATCACCTCGCCGATCCGGCCGCGGAGGTGGAGGTAGCCGTCGCCGTCGACGAAGCCGAGGTCACCGGTGTGCACCCAGCCGTCCCGTACGGTCCGGGCGGTGAGTTCGGGCTCGGCCACGTACTCGCTCATGGTGAAGGGCGACCGCACGCAGACCTCGCCGATCTCGCCGGGCCGCAGGTCGTGACGGTCGTCCGGGTCGGTGATCCGGACCCAGTCGGGGATCGGGCGGCCGACCGTGCCGCGCAGCCGGGCGTCGAGGTGCTCGGCGGGCGAGAGCATGCTGACGAAGCCCGCCTCGCTGGTCGCGTACACCTGGATCAGCACGTCGCCGAAGACCTTGACCGCCTCGGCGAGCCGCTCGGGAGACGCGGGGGAGCCCACGTACGTGACCATCCGGAGACTCGACAGGTCGGTCCGGCCCAGCTCCGGACGGTCCATCAGCTGGTAGAGCTGGGGAGGGGAGAGCAGCATCCGGGTGATCCGGTGCCGTTCGACGGCGCGCAGCGCTTCGCCCGGGTCGAAGGCGTCCAGCAGGACCACCGAGCCGCCGGACGCGAGGGAGTCGTCGGCCGTGGCGCCGCTGGAGTGGCTGAGCGGGAGGCAGCCGAGGTAGACGGACCGCCAGCCCATCCGGAGTCCGGCGGAGATGAAGCCGTTGCGGGCCCGGAAGTCGAACGCGATGCCCTTCGGCTCGCCGGTCGTGCCGCTCGTGTAGGTCACCACCGCGGGCCGGTCGGGTCCGATCTCGATGCCGGCCGGATCCAGCGCGTCCGGGTCCCCGGCCGTCAGGTCCAGGACGTCGGGGCCCAGATCGCCGAGGGCGGCCAGGGTGAGCGGAGCGCCCAGCCGCTCACGGAGCTCACGGGCGGTGGCGAGGTTCTCCGCGTCGACGGCCAGGTACGTCGCACCGGTGTCCCGGAGGATCTTGACCTTGGCGTCCGCGGCCAGGCGGTCCGCCGGGTCGACCGCGTTGGTGGTGTGCAGATGGACCACCGTGGCCCCCACCAGGTTCGCGGCGTACCGCAGGACCAGGGTCGGGGCGGTGTTGGTGACGGTCAGGACGGCGACCACGGCCCCGCCGCCGCTCCCGCCGGCGTGCTGGTGCAGGGCCTGCGCGGCCGATCGGACCAGGGCGGTCAGCTCCGCCGCGGTCAGTGTCCTGTCCCGCCAGGACAGGACCACCTTCTCCGGTTCCGCGGAGATTACCTCAAGGATCTGGCTGACATACGTTTCGTCCGACGGCATAGGAAACTCCAGTGGTGCCGTTTCGAGGAATTTCCGCACAGCCTACAACGCGCGCCGCCGGTCTACCAGGGGTTCGATTTCGAGAATTGCGCCAACGGGAGGTCCCGAATTGTCGCACGCCGCGCCATTGAAGTGATATTCCGCTCTGAGACAATTGCCTCTACCGGTCCGGGCCCCGCGCCGGCGCAATTCCTCGGAGAAAAGGGTGGTCATGAACCATTACCTGGAGCTCTTCTCGCAACATATGAGGGAAGGCGGATCCCCGGAGGCGAAACGGGAGTTTCTTGAGATCGGCCGGCGCGCCGGGAAGTTTCCGGCGGCCCGGAGCCTGCGGGGCGGGATCACCTCCGAGATCAGCGTGTGGTGCAGCAACGACTACCTGGGAATGGGCCAGCACCCGCTGGTCCTGGCAGCGACCCGGGAAGCCCTCGGCGAGTACGGCGCGGGCGCGGGCGGCTCCCGGAACATCGGCGGGACCAACCACTACCACGTGCTGCTGGAGAACGAACTCGCGGATCTGCACGGGAAGGAGGACGCCCTTCTCTTCACCTCCGGGTACACCGCCAACGACGGAGCCCTCACCGTCCTCGCCGGCCGGCTGGGGAACTGCGCCGTATTCTCCGACGAGATGAACCACGCCTCGATCATCGACGGACTCCGGCACAGCGGCGCCGAGAAGCACATCTTCCGCCACAACGACACGGCGCACCTGGAAGAGCTGATATCCGCGACCGATCCCGACCGGCCGAAGATGATCGTCGTGGAGTCGGTCTACTCGATGGCGGGGGACGTCGCCCCGCTCGCCGAGATCGCCCGCATCGCGCGCGAGCACGGCGCGATGACCTTCCTCGACGAGGTCCACGCGGTCGGGATGTACGGGCCGGAGGGAGCCGGCATCGCGGCGGGCCTGGGTCTCGCGGACGAGTTCACCGTCATCATGGGAACGCTCGCCAAGGGGTTCGGCACCACCGGCGGATACATCGCCGGCCCGGCCGGTCTGGTCGACGCGGTGCGCGGCCTGTCCCGCTCCTTCATCTTCACCACCGCCCTGCCCCCGGCGGTCGTGGCGGGCGCGCTCGCCGCGGTCCGGCACCTGCGCACCTCGGACGAGGAGCGCGACCGGCTCCGCGCGAACGCGCGACTGACGCACCGGCTGCTCACGGAACACGCGATCCCCTTCGTCTCCGACGAGTCCCACATCGTCTCGATCTTCGTCGGGGACGACGCACTCGCCCGGCGGATCTCGGCCCTGCTCCTGGAACGCCACGGCATCTACGTACAGGCGATCAACGCGCCGAGCGTGCGCGCGGGCCAGGAGATCCTCAGGAGCGCGCCCGGCGCCGTCCACGAGCCCGCGGCGGTGGAGGAGTTCGTCGCGGCACTGGACGGGATCTGGCGGGAGCTGGGGGTGACCCGGGCCCCGGGCCCGCAGCGGTCCGCCGCGACCTGACCCGCTCCACGGGGCGCGCGGATCCGCCGCGGCCCCGTGACCCGCCCGTTCCCCCCCCGTCCGCACCGTGTCGCGGCCTGCGCTATCGGGCCGCTATGCGACTTGGGCAAGATCGACGTCGCACGTCCGGTGGCGGCACCCGCCGGGCATGACGCAAGCGTTCCGATCGGCGCGCGACCCGCGGAAGCGGGCGCCCCGCCACGGTCCGGCGACTGATGGTCCTGCTCGCCGTGAAGGAGCCCGAACAGACGATGGCGCACCCCGACGGTACGGAAGCACCGCTGCTGTGGACACTGGCCGGCAGCGGCAAGGAGTCGCTGGCGGCCGGCGCGCGAGGCCTGCACGGGTACCTGGCCGGCCGTGACGACTGGAGCCCCCAGGACATCGCGTCAACCCTCGCGCGCACCGCTGCCGGGGGGAACCGGCGGGCGGCGCTGGTGGCGGAGGGCCGCGAAGGACTCCTGCAGCGGCTGGACGCGCTCGCCGACGGCAGGAGCATGCCCGGCCTGGTGGAGGGCACCGCGGGAGCGGACCGCCGGGTCGCCTTCGTGTTCCCCGGCCAGGGCGCGCAGTGGCCCCGGATGGCGGTCGACCTGCTGGACACCTCCGCGGTGTTCCGCGACCGGATGGACGCCTGTGCGCAGGCCCTCGAACCGTTCGTCGACTGGTCGCCGATCGACGTGCTCCGCGACCCGGACGCCCCGGGCGCCCCCGCCGCGGACCGGGCGGACGTGGTGCAGCCCCTGCTGTTCGCCGTGACGGTGTCCCTCGCCGGACTGTGGCGGTCCCACGGGGTGGAACCGGCCGCCGTGCTCGGGCACAGCGTCGGCGAGGTCACCGCCGCCGCGGTGTCCGGCGCGCTGTCCCTGGACGACTCCGCGCGGGTGGTGGCCCTGTGGAGCCAGGCCCAGGCGACCCTGGCCGGGCAGGGCGACATGGTCTCCGTCATGGCCTCGGCCGGAGAGGTCGAGCCGAGGCTGCGCCGTTGGGAGGGCCGGCTCGTCGTCGCCGCGCACAACGGCCCGCGGTCGGTGATCGTCTCCGGCGACCGCGACGCCGCGGCCGAACTCCTCGCCGACCTGGCCTCGGACGGGGTCCACGCCCGGCGGATCGCGGTGGGCCTGGCCGCCCACTCCCCGCACATCGACGCGATCGTCCCCCGCATGCGTGCCGACCTCGCACCGATCCGGCCCCGAACGCCGAATCTGCCCTACTACTCCGGACTGACGGGGGGGCGGCTGGACGCCCCGGTGCTGGACGCCGACTACTGGTGCCGCAACCTCCGCACCACGGTGAGGTTCCACCAGGCGGCCGGGGCCCTGCTGCGGGACGGCCACGGCGTCCTGCTGGAGGTCAGCCCGCACACCGTGCTGACCTCCGCCCTCACGGACTGCGCGGAGGAACACGGTGCGCGGGCCGCCGTCCTCGGGACGCTGCGCCGGGACCAGGGCGGTCGGGCCCGGTTCCTGACCTCGCTCGGCGACCTGTACGTGCGCGGTGCCACCCCGGCACGGGACGTGCTGTTCGCCGGGCACGACGGCGCGGTGCGGGACCTTCCGGCGGCCGTCCTGGCGGCGTTCGCGGAGACCGGCCGGGAGGGCCCGAGCGGGCCGGGCGGCGAGGGCGGCGCGGACGGTGACCGGGACGGCGGCGCGTTCCGCGGCCTGGACGCACCGGAGCGGCGTGCCGCGCTGGCACGGCTGGTGGGCGAGGAGATCGCCGCGCTGACCGGGCGGTCCGATCCGGTCCCCGCCGACCTGGCCTTCCTCGACCTGGGATTCGACTCCGTCACCGCGGTGGAACTGCGCAACCGGCTGAGCGCGGCGACGGGGCTGCGCATCCCGGCGACGGTCGTCTTCGACTGCCCGACACCGGCGGCCCTGACCGCGTACCTCGACGCCGCGATCGGCGGCGACCGGCCCGACGGTGACACCGGCGCGGACGAGCCGGTGCGGCGGGCCGCGGACGACGACCCCGTGGTGATCGTCGGCATGGGCTGCCGCTACCCCGGTGGCGTCGGCAGCCCCGAGGAACTCTGGGAGCTGGTGGCGGCGGGTGCCGACGCCGTCTCCGCGCTGCCCGACGACCGCGGCTGGGACACCGCAGGACGGTACGACCCCGCACCGGGGACGCCGGGCCACTACTACCAGCGCGAGGCGGGTTCGCTCGCCGGTGCGGCCGAGTTCGACGCGGAGTTCTTCGGCATCTCGCCGCGCGAGGCCCTGGCGATGGACCCGCAGCAGCGGCTGCTGCTGGAGACCACCTGGGAGGTGCTGGAGCGGGCCGGGATCGACCCGGCCACCCTGCGGCGGACCCCGACGGGCGTCTACGTCGGGGCGATGACGATGGACTACGGGCCCCCGCTCGAACAGGGCGCCGACGAGGGCGGCCACCTGCTGACGGGCAGCACCGGGAGCGTCGCGTCGGGCCGCCTCGCCTACACCCTCGGTCTGGAGGGGGCGGCGGTCACCGTGGACACGGCGTGCTCGTCCTCGCTGGTGGCCCTGCACCTGGCGGTGCGGGCGCTGCGGTCGGGCGAGTGCTCGCTGGCGCTGGCCGGCGGCGTGACCGTGATGTCCACGGTCGGCATGCTCGTGGAGTTCAGCCGGCAGGGCGGTCTGGCCCCGGACGGCCGCTGCAAGGCCTTCGCGGCGGCGGCCGACGGCTTCGGCCTGGCCGAGGGTGCGGGCATGGTGCTGCTGGAGCGGTTGTCGGACGCGCGGCGCAACGGGCATCCGGTGCTGGCGGTGGTGCGTGGTTCGGCGGTGAACCAGGACGGTGCGAGCAACGGCCTGACGGCGCCGAACGGTCCGTCGCAGCAGCGGGTGATCCGGGCGGCGCTGGCGGACGCGGGGCTGTCGGCGTCCGAGGTGGACGTGGTGGAGGCGCACGGTACGGGGACGCGGCTGGGTGATCCGATCGAGGCGCAGGCGCTGCTGGCGACGTACGGGCAGGACCGGCCGGCGGACCGTCCGGTGTGGATCGGCTCGCTGAAGTCCAACATCGGGCACAGCCAGGCCGCGGCGGGTGTGGGCGGGGTCATCAAGGCGGTGCTGGCGATGCGGCACGGGGTGATGCCCAGGACGCTGCACGTGGACGGCCCGACGCCCGAGGTGGACTGGTCGGCGGGGGCCGGGCGGCTGCTGACGGAGGCGCGCGCCTGGGACGACACGGGACGCCCGCGCCGGGCCGGGGTGTCCTCGTTCGGAATCAGCGGGACCAATGCGCACGTGATCCTGGAGTCCGCCCCGGCCGGGGCGGCGGAGGGCGCCCGGCATCCCGGGCCGGTGATGTGGCCGGTGTCGGCGCGCAGCGCGGAGGCGCTGCGGGCGCAGGCGGGGGCGCTGTACGAGCGGGTGGCGGCGGATCCCGGGCTCGATGCGGTGGACGTGGGCCATTCGCTGGCGGTGGGGCGCGCGTCCTTCGAGCACCGCGCGGCGGTGGTGGGCGGGGACCGGGACGAGCTGCTCGCCGGTGTGAAGGCGCTGGCGGAGGGACGCCTGGTACCGGGGGCGGCGGTCGGCGGAGCCGGCGTGTCGTCGGGTCGTGTGGTGTTGGTGTTCCCGGGTCAGGGTTCGCAGTGGGTGGGTATGGCTGCGGGCCTGTTGGCCGGGTCGGGGGTGTTCGCGGGGCGGATGGCGGAGTGCGGGCGGGCTCTGGCGCCCTTCACCGATTGGTCGTTGACGGAGGCGCTGGGTTCGGAGGCGCTGTTGGCGCGGGTGGATGTGGTGCAGCCGGTGCTGTGGGCGGTGATGGTGTCGCTGGCGGAGGTGTGGCGTTCGTTCGGTGTGGTGCCGGACGCGGTGGTGGGTCACTCCCAGGGTGAGATCGCGGCGGCGTGTGTGGCGGGTGGTCTGAGTCTGGAGGACGGGGCGCGGGTGGTGGCGCTGCGTTCGCGGGCGATCAGGGTGCTGGCGGGTCGTGGCGGGATGGCGTCGCTGCCGTTGCCGGTGGGGGTGGCCCGGGAGCGGATCGCCCCGTGGTCCGGCCGGCTGTCGGTGGCGGCGGTGAACGGTCCGTCGTCGACGGTGGTGTCGGGTGATGCGGACGCGGTGGCGGAGCTGGTCGGTGTCCTGGTCGCGGAGGGGGTGCGGGCGCGGGTGATCGATGTGGACTACGCGTCGCACTCCGCGCACGTGGAGGAGATCCGCGAGCAGCTGGTCTCCGACCTGGGAGGCATCGCACCGCTCGCCGGTTCCGTGCCGTTCTATTCGAGCGTGACCGGCGGCCTGCTGGACACCGAGGCCCTGGACGCGGAGTACTGGTTCCGCAACCTGCGGGAGACCGTGGAGTTCGAGCGGGCGACCCGCGCGCTCCTCGCGGCCGGGCACCGCGTCCTCGTCGAGTCCAGCCCGCACCCGGTGCTGGCGGTGGCGGTGGGGGAGTCGGTGGAGGCCGCGGGTGCGGATGCCGCGGTGCTGGGGACGTTGCGCCGGGGTGAGGGCGGCCCGGAGCAGGTGCTGCGCGCGGTGGGCCGTGCGTGGGAGTGCGGACTGGGGGTCGACTGGTCGGGGGCGTTCCCGGGGGCGCGTCGCGTCGAGCTGCCGACGTACGCCTTCCAGCGCAGCCGCTACTGGCTGACGGCCCCCGCAGCCGTCCCGGCCGCCCCCGCCGAGGACCGCTGGGAGGATCTGGAACGCGAGGATCCCGCCGAGCTCGCCGAAGCCCTCGGGGTCGGCCGTGCAGCCCTGGACGAGGTCCTGCCCGCCCTGGCGACCTGGCGCTCCGCCAGGAAGCGTGAACGGAGGGCGGAATCCTGGCGCTACCGCGTCGCCTGGGCACCCCTGTCGGTCCCGCCGGCGGACGGCCTCCCCGGTCGCTGGCTCGCACTGCGTCCCGAGGGCGAGGACGCGGCGGCCGTCCTGGACACCCTCGGCGCGGCCGGAGCCGACCTCCTTCCGTGCGTCGTCGCCGATCCGGGCGCGACCCGCGATGACCTGGCCCGGCTGCTCACGGGCGCCGCGGGGGAGCAGCCGATCGCCGGTGTGCTGTCCCTGCTGTCCTGGGAGGAGCGCCACCACCCCGAACACCTCGATCTGCCCGGTGGTCCTGCACTGACCCTCGCCCTGGCCCAGGCACTGGAGGACACGGGCATCCGGGCCCGGCTCTGGATCCTGACGAAGGGCACGGCGGTCCTGGGAGGTGCGGAGCGGCCCGGGGACGTCGGTCAGGCCGCGTCCGCAGCCCTGGGCCGGACGCTGGCACTGGAGCACCCGCACCGCCGCGGCGGTCTGATCGACCTGCCCCAGGTGCTGGACCTGCGGGCCGCCCGCCGCCTGTGCGCGGTGCTCGCCGGAGCCGCGGCCGACGAGGAACAGGTGGCGGTGCGCTCCACCGGGGTCCACGGACGCCGCCTCCGGCCCGCGCCGTCCGTACCGGCGAAGGCGCGCGAGGGCGGCGCGGCCGTCCGGGGGCGGAGGCGACCGCGATGGCAGGGCACGGTCCTCGTCACCGGCGGCACCGGTGGCGTCGGCTCGCACACCGCGCGCTGGCTCGCGGGCCAGGGCGCGGAGCGGCTGCTGCTGGTCAGCCGTCGCGGTGCCGACGCACCCGGTACGGACGCGTTGCGGGCGGAACTGACGGCGCTGGGCGCCGACGTGACCTTCGCGGCCTGCGACGTCGCCGACCCGGCCGCACTGGCGGCGCTGGTAGCCGGCATCCCGGAGCGGTACCCGCTCTCCGCCGTCGTCCATGCGGCCGGAGTCCTCGACGACGGTGTGCTCGACGCGCTGGACCCGGCGCGGCTCGCGGTGGTGCTGCGCGCCAAGCTGACCGCCGCACGGAACCTGCACGAGGTCACCGCGGGCCTCGACCTGTCCGCCTTCGTGGTGTTCTCGTCGGTGATGGGGGTCGTGGGCAACGCCGGGCAGGGCAACTACGCGGCCGCCAACGCGGCCGTCGACGCACTCGTCGCCGCCCGCCGGGCCGCCGGGCTGCCCGGGACGTCCGTGGCCTGGGGTGCCTGGGACGGGCCGGGCATGCTGGCGGACGGCGTCGCCGCGCGGCTCCGGGACTTCGGCATGCCGGTGATGGAGCCCGGAACGGCCGTCACCGCGATCGGCCGTGCACTCGCGGAGGACGACGCGCTGGTCGTGGTCGCCGATGTCGACTGGAGGCGCTTCACCACGGCCACGGGCCTGCGCACCGCCGCTCTGCTCGACGGGATGCCGGACCCGGCCGCCGCGAGGCCCGCCCCGGAGACCACCGCACCGGCGGCGGCCCGGGAGGGCGGCGCGGCCGGCGACCTGCGGCAGCGGATCGCCGTACTGCCGCGCCACGAGGACCGGGTCGGCACCCTCACCGAACTGGTCCGCACCCACGCGGCGACCGTCCTGCGCCACCCCGGCGTCGACACCGTCCAGCCCGGAAAGGCCTTCTCCGCGCTGGGCTTCGACTCGCTGACGGCCGTGGAGATGCGCAACCGGCTCGCCGCCGACACCGGGCTGGCCCTGCCCGCCACCGTCCTGTTCGACCATCCCACACCGTCGGCACTGGCCGGCCGGCTGCTCGCGGACCTGGACCTGGACCTGCCGGACGCGCAGAGCGGCGCCGAGGACTCCGCCGCTCCCCTCAGTCCCGGGGCGAGCCGGGTGGCGGAACCCGGTGGCGACGAGCCGATCGCGATCGTCGGCATGGGCTGCCGCTTCCCCGGCGGGGTCACCCGGCCCGAGGAGTTCTGGCACCTGATCTCGAAGGGCACCGACGCCGTCGGCGACTGGCCGTCCGACCGGGGCTGGGACACCGAGGGGCTGTACGACCCGGACCCCGACCGGGCCGGCACCACGTACTGCAGGCAGGGCGGCTTCCTGCACGAAGCGGCCGAGTTCGACGCGGAGTTCTTCGGGATCTCGCCGCGCGAGGCCCTGGCCATGGACCCCCAGCAGCGGCTGCTCCTGGAGACCGCCTGGGAGGCGGTCGAGAGCGCCGGGCAGGATCCGACCGTGCTGAAGGGCCGGCAGGTCGGTGTCTACATCGGTACCAACGGCCAGGACTACTCCGCGCTGCTGGAGGGCGCGGAGGGCGTGTCCGAGGGCCATCTGCTGACCGGGAACACGGCCAGCGTGCTCTCGGGGCGGCTGTCCTACGTGCTCGGCCTCCAAGGACCCTCGCTCACCGTCGACACCGCGTGCTCCTCGTCGCTGGTGGCGCTGCACCTGGCCGTGCAGGCACTGCGGCGCGGCGACTGCGAGCAGGCCCTCGCGGGCGGGGTGACGGTGATGAGCACTCCGCGGCTGTTCGTGGAGTTCAGCCGTCAGCGGGGGCTCGCCGCCGACGGACGGTGCAAGGCGTTCTCGGCGGAGGCGGACGGCACGGGCTGGGGCGAGGGCGCCGGAGTGCTCCTGCTGGAGCGCCACAGCGACGCCCTGCGTCACGGGCACCCCGTCCTCGCGGTGGTCAGCGGCACCGCCGTGAACCAGGACGGTGCCAGCAACGGGCTCACCGCCCCCAACGGCCCGTCCCAGCAGCAGGTCATCCGCGCCGCCCTCGCCGACGCCGCGCTGCGTGCCGACCAGATCGACGCGATCGAGGCCCACGGCACCGGCACGAGGCTCGGCGACCCGATCGAAGCGCAGGCGCTCCAGGCCGTCCACGGACCTGAGCGCCCGGCGGACCGTCCGCTGTGGCTCGGCTCGGTGAAGTCCAACATCGGGCACACCCAGGCGGCGGCCGGGGTGGCCGGGGTGATGAAGATGGTGCTGGCCATCCGCCACGGCGAACTGCCCGGCACCCTGCACGCCGGGACGCCGAACCCGCACGTCGACTGGTCCGGCGGTGGCGTCCGCCTGCTCACCGCGCGCACCCCGTGGCCGGAGACCGGGGGCCCGCGACGGGCGGGTGTGTCGTCGTTCGGCATCAGCGGCACCAACGCGCACGCGATCATCGAGCAGGCACCCGCCGCCGCGGCCGTGCCCGCGCCGGGCGGCACCGGCGCCCCGGCCGTGCCGGCCGCGGACACCGCCGCCGCGCCGGCCGGTACGGCGGCCGTCCCCCGCCGTACCGGCCCGCCCGTGCCGCTGCTGCTCTCGGCCAGGACGCCGGAGGCCCTGCGGGCGCAGGCCGGCCGGCTGGTGAGCCGGCTCGACGCCGACCCGGACGCCGAACTGGCGGACATCGCCTACTCGCTGGCCACGGGACGGGCCCGGCTCGAACACCGGGCCGCCGTCCTGGGGCGGGACCGGGCGTCCGTCCGGCGCTCGCTCGCCGCACTCGCGCGCGGCACGGCGACGGGCCGGCTGCTCACGGGCGGTGCCGTACGCACCGGCCGGACCGCCTTCCTCTTCCCGGGACAGGGCAGCCAGCGGCCCGGCGCCGGCGCGGAGCTCTACCGCGACGACCCGGTGTTCGCCGACGCCCTCGACGAGGTGCTGACCTGCCTGGACCCGCACCTCGACCTGGACCTGCGCGACGTCCTGTTCGCCGCGCCCGGAACCCCGGGGGCGGATCTGCTCGACCGGACCCGGTACACCCAGCCCGCGCTGTTCGCCCTGGAGACCGCGCTGTTCCGGCTCGTACGGCACTGGGGCGTGCGGCCCGACCTGCTGATGGGGCACTCCGTCGGCGAACTCGCCGCCGCCCACGCGGCGGGCGTGCTGGACCTGCCCGACGCCTGCGCGCTCGTCGCGGCCCGGGGCCGGCTGATGGACGAACTGCCCGGGGGCGGGGCGATGGTGGCGGTGGAGGCCGGTGAGGAGGAGGTGCGCCGGGCCCTCCTGGACGACCTCTCCGGGCACCCCGTCCCGGAGAGGGGGACGGACCGGGCCGCGGTGGACATCGCCGCCGTCAACGGGCCCGCCTCCGTGGTCCTGTCCGGTGACGCGGACGCGGTGCTCCGTCTGGCCGGGGCGTTCCGCTCCCAGGGGCGGCGCACCCGGCGCCTGAGGGTGAGCCACGCGTTCCATTCGGCCCGAATGGACGGGATGCTCG
This sequence comes from Kitasatospora sp. NPDC056327, assembly GCF_042261735.1. Classification (NCBI taxonomy): domain Bacteria; kingdom Bacillati; phylum Actinomycetota; class Actinomycetes; order Kitasatosporales; family Streptomycetaceae; genus Kitasatospora; species Kitasatospora sp. NPDC056327. The sequence continues at coordinate 42,459 of NZ_JBHJRC010000002.1, forward strand.
ACGCGTTCCGCGAGGTGGCCGAGTCGCTGACCTACCACGCGCCCGGCACCGAGATCGTCTCCAACCTGACCGGGCGTACGGCCACGGCCGAGGAACTCCGCTCCCCCGAGCACTGGGTACGCCACGTCCGGGGCACCGTGCGCTTCCTGGACGGGGCGCGTCGGCTGCGGGCCGGGGGTGCGGCGACCTACCTGGAACTCGGACCCGGCGGCGTGCTGTCCGGCATGCTCCACGCGTGCCTCCCCGACTCCGCCGCCGACGACCCGACCGCCGACGCCGACCCGACCGCCGACGCCGACCCGACCGCCGCCGCCGACCCGGCCGCTCCCGCCGACCCCGGCGCTCCGGCCGGCCCCGGGACGGTGCCGCTGCTGCGCGACGGCCGCGGCGAGGCGGACGCCGTCCGCACCGCGCTCGCCTCGCTCCACCTGCGCGGTGTGGCGGTGGACTGGTCGGCGGGCTGGACCGGCACCGACGTGCGGCGGGTCGACCTGCCCACCTACGCGTTCCGGCGCAGGCGCTTCTGGCCGGAGGCCGCGCCGGACCGGGCCCCCGCCACCCGGCGCTCCCGCCCGGGGACCGCGGCCCCCGGCGGCCCCCGGCACTACCGCATCGCGTGGGAGCCGCTCACCGTACCGGCGGAGCCCCGCCTCTCCGGTCGCTGGCTGCTCGTCACCCCGGACGGACCGGGTACCGCGGACACCGCACTGGCCTGCGAGCAGGCCCTCGCCGACCACGGGGCCGACGTGGTCGTGATCCGGGTCGGGGCCGCGGAGCCGGCCCCGTGGATCCCGGAGTCCGGCGCACTGGAGGGCGTCCTGTCCCTGCTGGCCCTGGCCGAGGGACCCCACGCCGGCCTGCCGACGCTCGACGCCTGCCTGAGCGGCACCCTGCTGCTGCTCCAGGCACTGGGCGAAGGCGGCATCGACGCACCCCTGTGGTGCGCCACCCGTGGCGCGGTGGCGGCGCACGGCACCGAGGAGGTCCGCCCCGAACAGGCCCAGGTGTGGGGCCTGGGCCGGGTGGCGGCACTGGAGCACCCGCTGCGCTGGGGCGGCCTGGTCGACCTGCCGGAGCAGCTGGACGGGCCGGCGCTGGACGGGCTGTGCGCGGTGCTGGCCGGACTGGACGGCGAGGACCAGGTCGCCGTCCGCACACCGGCTCCGCTGGGGCGCCGGCTCGTCCCCGCACCGGAGCCCACGACACCCGCGCCCGCGCCGTGGACGGTGCGCGGCACGGTCCTCGTCACCGGCGGGACCGGAGGCCTCGGCGCCCAGGTGGCGCGCTGGCTCGCGGAGCGCGGCGCAGAACACCTCGTCCTCCTCGGCCGGCGCGGCCCCGAGGCCCCCGGAGCCGGGGCGCTGGTCGACGACCTGGCGGCGCTCGGCGCCCGGAGCACCCTGCTGGCCTGCGACGTCACCGACCGCACCGCGCTGGAACGGGTCCTGGAGCGGCTGAGCGACGAGGGCGACACCGTCCGCGCCGTGGTGCACGCCGCGGGACTCACCTCGGACACCGCGCTGACGGACTGCACGCCGGAGGAACTGGCCCGGCGGACGGCGGCCAAGACGCGTGGCGCGGCCCATCTCGACACCCTGTTCGAGGGCCGTCCGCTGGACGCCTTCGTGCTGTTCTCCTCGATCTCGGGCACCTGGGGCAGCGGTGGCCAGGGCGCGTACGCGGCAGCCAACGCCTACCTGGACGGCCTCGCCGCGGCGAGGCGCGGCCGGGGTCTGGCGGCGACCTCGGTGGCCTGGGGCCCCTGGGCCGGCGCGGGCATGGCCGACGGCGGGGTCGGCGACGGCCTGCGCCGCCACGGGCTGGTGCCGATGGCCCCCGCGGAGGCGCTCTCCGCGCTCGGCCGGGTGCTGGCCCTGGACGAGGGCGAACCGGTCGTCGCCGAGCTGGACTGGAGCCGTTTCGCGCCCACGTTCGGTTCGGTGCGGGAGAGCGCGCTGCTGCGCGGCCTGCCGGCCGCCGCGGAGTACCGGGCGGTGGACGGCGGGCCGACGGACGCGGACGCCTCCGCCGGATCCGGGCCGGGTACCGGCGGCGGCCCGTCGTGGCTGCACCGGCTGCGTCTGCTGCCCGAGCAGGAGGGCCGCAAGCTGCTGACGGAGCTGGTCCGCGGCGAGGCCGCCGCCGTGCTGGGCCACGACTCGGCCGCAGGGTTCGCGGCCGACCGCCCGTTCCGCGAGGTGGGCTTCGACTCGCTCACCGCCGTGGAACTCCGCAACCGGCTGGTCGGGGCCACCGCGCTGCCGCTCGCGCTCACCTCCGTCTTCGACCACCCGACGGCCACCGCCCTCGCCGCACACCTCTTCGCCGGGCTGAACGGCACGGAACCGGACGCCGGCGGTACGACCGGCACGGCCGTGCCGGACCCCGCACGCGCGGTGGGCGGCGCGGCCGGGCCCGCGGCGGCCGACGAACCCCTGGCGATCGTCTCGATGGCCTGCCGGTTCCCAGGTGGCGTCCGCTCGCCCGAGGACCTGTGGCAACTGGTGGCCGACGGGGTCGACGCGGTCGCGGCGCTGCCGACCGACCGCGGCTGGCCGCTGGACACCCTCTACGACCCGGATCCCCTGCACCCGGGCACCTTCTACACCACCGGCGGCGGATTCCTGGACGGTGCGGCCGAGTTCGACGCGGAGTTCTTCGGGATCTCGCCGCGCGAGGCCCTGGCCATGGACCCGCAGCAGCGACTGCTGCTCGAAACCAGCTGGGAGGCACTGGAGCGGGCCGGACTCGATCCCGCGTCGGTGCGCGGCAGCGAGGGCGGTGTCTACGTCGGCGTCGCCGCCCAGGGCTACGGCACCGGCCCGCAGGACCCGGCCGACGAGGTCGAGGGGCACCTCCTCAGCGGCACGGTCACCAGCGTCGCCTCCGGCCGCGTCGCCTACACCCTCGGCCTCGGCGGCCCCGCCGTGACCGTGGAGACGGCGTGCTCCTCCTCGCTGGTGGCACTGCACCTGGCGGGCCAGGCGCTGCGTGCCGGCGACTGCTCGTTCGCCCTGGTCGGCGGCGCCGCCGTGATGGCGAGCCCGGACGTCTTCGTCGAGTTCAGCCGTCAGCAGGGCCTGTCACCCGACGGCCGCTGCCGCTCCTTCGCCGAAGGGGCGAACGGTACGGGCTGGGGCGAAGGGGTGGGCGTCCTGCTCGTGGAACGCCTCTCCGACGCGCGCCGCCTCGGGCATCCGGTGCTCGCCCTCGTACGGGGCACCGCGGTGAACCAGGACGGTGCCAGCAACGGCCTCACCGCCCCGAGCGGCCCGGCGCAGCAGCGGGTGATCAGGAGCGCGCTGGCCACGGCGGGACTGTCCGGCGCCGAGGTCGACCTGGTCGAGGCGCACGGCACCGGCACCGTGCTCGGCGACCCCATCGAGGCGCAGGCCCTCCTGGCCACCTACGGTCAGGACCGGCCCGCCGACCGCCCGCTGTGGCTGGGCTCGCTGAAGTCGAACATCGGCCACACCCAGGCCGCCGCCGGGGTCGCCGGGGTCATCAAGACGGTCCTCGCACTGCGGCACGGCGTGCTCCCCGGCACTCTGCACGCCCAGGAGGCGTCCAGCCGGGTGGACTGGTTGGCCGGCGCGGTCCGGCTGCTCACGACCGCGCGCCCCTGGGACGCCCCGGACGGGGACCGGCCGCGCCGGGCCGGCGTCTCCGCGTTCGGCATGAGCGGCACCAACGCCCACGCCGTCCTGGAGGAGGCACCCGCCGCCGACGCCCCGCCGCCCGGGGACGGCGAAGGCGAACCGGCCGGGGACAGCGGGACCGCGGTGCCGTGGCTGCTCTCCGCCATGACCCCCGCGGCCCTGCGCCGGCAGGCGCGCCGACTGGGCGAGCACCTGCGGGCCGACCCCGACGGGGACGCCGCCGGAGCGGCCCGCGCGCTCGCCACCACCCGCCCCGCCCTGCCCTTCAGGGCGGCCGCCACCGGCCGCGACCGCGCCGCGCTCCTCGGCTGGCTGGATGCCCTCGCGGCGGGAGAACCCGCGCCCGGCGCGGTGCAGGACCGGGCGCGCGGCGGCCGTACGGCCTTCGTCTTCCCCGGCCAGGGCTCGCAGTGGAGCGGCATGGCCGTGGCGGCGCTCGACACCTCCGGGGCCTTCGCCGACGCCGTCGCCGCCTGCGAACGGGCGCTCGCCCCGCACACCGACTGGTCCCTGACCGAGGTGCTGCGCGGTGCGCCCGGCGCACCGTCGCTCGACCGCGTCGACGTCGTCCAGCCGGTGCTCTTCGCCGTCATGGTCGCGCTGGCCGCGCACTGGCGCAGCACCGGGGTCACCCCGGACGCCGTCGTCGGGCACAGCCAGGGCGAGATCGCCGCGGCCTGCGTCGCCGGAGCGCTGTCGCTCGACGACGCGGCCCTCGTGGTGGCGCTGCGCAGCCGGGCGCTGCTGAGGCTGGCGGGACGCGGCGGCATGGTGTCGGTCGCCGCCTCCGCCGAGCGGACCGCGGGCCTGCTGCCCGTCGGCGGACACGCGTGTGTGGCCGCGGTGAACGGCCCCGAGGCCGTGGTCGTCGCCGGGGAGCCCCAGGAGCTGACCGCCCTGCTCGCGGCCTGCGAGCGGGAAGGCGTGCGGGCCAGGACGATCCCGGTGGACTACGCGGCCCACTCCGCCCAGGTCGCCGAGGTCGAGGACGAACTGCGCGAAGCCCTCGGCGGGATACGCCCCCGCGCCTCGGCCGTCCCGCTCTACTCGACGGTCACCGGCGGGCCCGTCGCCGGTGAGTCGCTCGACGCCGACTACTGGTACCGCAACCTGCGCGAGCCGGTCGACTTCGTCGGAGCGGTCCACGCCCTGCTGGAGGCGGGGCACACCCTGGTCGTCGAGGTCGGCCCGCATCCGGTGCTGCTCGCCGGGATCGAGGCGGTGGCCGCGGAGGCCGGGCGGGAGGTGTCGGCGGTCGGCACGCTGCGGCGCGGCGACGGCGGCCGGGACCGGCTGCTGGCCTCGCTGACCGAGGCGTGGGCGGCCGGCGGCGGTCCGGTGGACTGGTCGCCCTGGACCGGCGCCCCCGGGCCGGGCGGCCCGGCACCCGTCGCGCTGCCGACGTACCCCTTCCAGCGCGACCGGTACTGGCTGCCCGCACCGGGCCGGACGGCCACCGCGGCGGTGGCCGCGGTGCCGGCCGGGGACCCTGTGGAGGCCGCGGGAGACGACGACGGCACGCCCGCCGTACGACTGGCCGCCCGGCTGGCCCCGCTGGACCGGAAGGCACGGCGTCAAGCGGTGCTCGACCTGGTCGTCCGGCACGCGGCCGCGGTCCTCGGTCATCCCGGCGCCGGTCCGGTGCGCCCGGAGCGCTCCTTCTCCGAGGTCGGCTTCGACTCGTTGCTCGCGGTGCGGTTCAGGAACGCGCTGTGCGAGGCCACCGGGCTGACCGTCCCGCCGACGCTGGTCTTCGACCACCCGACGCCCGAGGCCCTCGCCGCCCATCTGGACGCGGAACTGTCCGCCGCGCCCGAACCCCCCTCGCCGCTGCTGGCCGAGCTGGACCGGCTGGCCGTGCTCCTCGCGGCCGTCCCGCCCGGCACGGCCGGCACCGACGGGGTCGGCGAACGACTGGACGAACTGCTGCGCGGCTGGGGCCGGGGCGGCGGGGCCCCGGGGGGCGGGGCGGCACCGCCCGGACCGGTGGGCGACACCGCGACGGTCACGGAAACGGCGACGGCGGACGAGCTGTTCGCCCTGCTCGACAACGACTTCGGCAACGCCTGAGAGAGAGCTGGCCCTGATGTCCGACGACAAGAAGCTGCTCGACTACCTCAGGCGCGCCACCGCCGACCTCGGTGACGCCCGGAGGCAGCTGCGCGAGGCCGAGCAGGCCCGCCACGAACCGATCGCCATCGTCTCGATGGCCTGCCGCTATCCCGGCGGCGCCGACACGCCCGAGCTGCTGTGGGACCTGGTCTCCCGGGGCACCGACGCGATCTCCGCCTGGCCGGTCAACCGCGGCTGGGACCTGGAGGGCCTCTACGACCCGGACCCCGAGCGGCCCGGCACCTCCTACACCCGGCACGGCGGCTTCCTGCACGACGCGGCCGAGTTCGACGCGGAGTTCTTCGGCATCTCGCCGCGCGAGGCCCTGGCGACGGACCCCCAGCAGCGGCTGGTGCTGGAGACCGCCTGGGAGGCGGTCGAGCGGGCCGCGATCGACCCCCGCACGCTGCGGCGCACCGGCACGGGTGTCTTCCTCGGCGCGATCGGCAACGGCTACGGCGCCGGCTCGCGCCACCTCCCCGATGTCCAGGGCCTGCTGGACACGGGGACGGCGAGCAGCGTGGTCTCCGGCCGGATCGCCTACACCCTGGGCCTGGAGGGCCCGGCGGTGACCGTGGACACGGCCTGCTCCTCCTCGCTGGTGGCCCTGCACCTGGCGATCCGGGCCCTGCGGGCGGGCGACTGCACGCTGGCCCTGGCCGGAGGGGTGTCGGTGATGGCGACCCCCGACGCCTTCGTGGCGTTCAGCCGCCAGCGCGCGCTGTCGGCCGACGGCCGCTGCAAGGCGTTCGGGGCCGACGCCGACGGAACCGGCTGGTCCGAGGGCGTCGGCGTCCTGCTGCTGGAGCGGCTGTCGGACGCCCGGCGCAACGGGCACCCGGTGCTGGCCGTCGTCCGCGGTTCGGCGACGAACCAGGACGGCGCGAGCAACGGCCTGACGGCGCCCAGCGGACCCGCCCAGCAGCGGGTGATCCGGGCGGCGCTGGCGGACGCGGGGCTGTCGGCGTCCGAGGTGGACGTGGTGGAGGCGCACGGCACCGGCACCACGCTGGGCGACCCGATCGAGGCGCAGGCGCTGCTGGCGACGTACGGTCAGGACCGGCCCGCCGACCGCCCGCTCTGGCTGGGATCGCTGAAGTCGAACATCGGCCACACCTCGGCGGCGGCCGGTGTGGGCGGCGTCATCAAGATGGTGCTGGCGATGCGGCACGGCGAACTGCCCAGGACCCTGCACGCGGACCGGCCGTCGCCCATGGTGGACTGGTCGTCGGGAGCCGTGGAGGTCCTCTCCGAGGCCCGCGCCTGGAACGACACGGACCGCCCGCGCCGGGCCGGGGTTTCCGCCTTCGGCGTCAGCGGCACCAACGCCCATCTGATCCTGGAGCAGGCCCCGGCGGAGGAGGAAGCCGAACCGCCGGCCGAAGCCCCGGCCGACGGCGCCGCGCACCCGCTGCCCTGGGTGCTGTCGGGGCGTACCGACGAGGCCCTGCGCGACCAGGCGGCCCGGCTGCTGGCACACCTGGGCGCCGCTCCCGGAACCCTGCGGGCCGACGGCACCGGCCGCGCCCTCGCCCTCACGCGTACCGCCTTCGAGCGGCGGGCCGTGGTCGTGGGCGCCGATCCGGACCGGCTGGTCGCCGGTGTGAAGGCCCTGGCCGAGGGCCGGTCGGTGCCGGGGCTGGTGCGGGGCGACGGGGTGTCCTCGGGGCATGTGGTGTTGGTGTTCCCGGGTCAGGGTTCGCAGTGGGTGGGTATGGCTGCGGAGTTGTTGGCCGGGTCGGGGGTGTTCGCGGGGCGGATGGCGGAGTGCGGGCGGGCTCTGGCGCCCTTCACCGATTGGTCGTTGACGGAGGCGCTGGGTTCGGAGGCGCTGCTGTCGCGGGTGGATGTGGTGCAGCCGGTGCTGTGGGCGGTGATGGTGTCGCTGGCGGAGGTGTGGCGGTCCTTCGGTGTGGTGCCGGACGCGGTGGTGGGTCACTCCCAGGGCGAGATCGCGGCGGCGTGCGTGGCGGGTGGTCTGAGTCTGGAGGACGGGGCGCGGGTGGTGGCGCTGCGTTCGCGGGCGATCAGGGTGCTGGCGGGTCGTGGCGGGATGGCGTCGGTGCCGTTGCCGGTGGAGGTGGCCCGGGAGCGGATCGCCCCGTGGTCCGGCCGGCTGTCGGTGGCGGCGGTGAACGGTCCGTCGTCGACGGTGGTGTCGGGTGATGCGGACGCGGTGGCGGAGCTGGTCGGTGTCCTGGTCGCGGAGGGGGTGCGGGCGCGGGTGATCGAGGTCGACTACGCGTCGCACTCCGCGCACGTGGAGGAGATCCGCGAGCAGCTGGTCTCCGACCTGGGAGGCATCGCACCGCTCGCCGGTTCCGTGCCGTTCTTCTCGACGGTGACGGGTGGTCGGCTCGACACCGAGGCCCTGGACGCGGAGTACTGGTACCGCAACCTGCGGGAGACCGTCGAGTTCGAGCGGGCCACGGAGGCGCTGCTGGGGGAGGGCTTCCGGTTCTTCGTCGAGGCCAGTCCGCACCCCGTGCTCACCTTCGGCGTCCAGCAGACCGCGGACGAGGCCGACACCGCCGGCTCCGCGCAGGGCCCCGCCGTGGCGGTGGGCACGCTGCGGCGCGGCGAGGGCGGCCTCGACCGCTTCCTGACGTCCCTGGGAGAGGCCTACGCGGGCGGTCTGCCGCCCGACTGGGAGCGGGTGTTCGCCGGCCGCGGCCGGCAGGACGTCCCGCTGCCCACCTACCCCTTCCAGCGCCGCCCGTACTGGCTGGAGGACACCGGCCCGGCGGCGGGCGGCCCGTCCGGAACGTCCCCGGAGGGCGACGACTTCTGGGAGGCCCTGGGCGGCGGTGACCTGGACCGCTTCACCACGGCCCTCGGGGTCGCGCCCGAGGACCCGCTGAACGTGGTGCTCCCCGCGCTCGCCAGCTGGCGCACCGAGCGCACCGAGCGTTCGGTGGTCGACTCCTGGCGCTACCGCGTGACCTGGCGGGCCCTGCCCGAGGGGGCCCCGGCCGCACTGGACGGCAACTGGCTCGTCGTGTCGTCGGACGGTCAGTCGGAGGACGGGGTGAGCCGGTCGGAGGCGACCGTCCGCGTCCTGGAGCGGGCCGGGGCCTCGGTGGCCCACGTACGGATCACCGAGGCCCAGGCAGACCGCGCCGTGCTGGCCGGCCTGGTCCGCGCCTCCCTCGGCGCGCTGCCCGGCCCGGTGACGGGGGTGCTGTCGCTGCTGGGCCTCGACGAGCGCCCGCACTCCGCGCACCCCTCCCTCCCGCTGGGCACCGCGCTCAACCTGGCCCTGGTGCAGGCCCTCGGCGATGCCGGGGTCGACGAGCCGCTCTGGTGGGCGACCCGGGGTGCGGTGGCGGTCGGGGACACGGACGCCGGAAGTCCGGTCAGCGCCGCGCAGAGCCTGCTCTGGGGTCTGGGCCGGGTCGCCGCGCTGGAGTTCCCGCGGCGCTGGGGCGGTCTGATCGACCTCCCGGAGGTCCTGGACACGGACAGCGCCGCGCGGCTGTGCCGGGTGCTGGCCGGCGGGGCCGGGGACGAGGACCAGGTGGCGGTACGGGCCACCGGCAGCCACGGCCGGCGGCTGGTCCGCTCCGCCCTGGGCGACGCCGCGCCGCGGCGGAGGTGGCGCCCCGGGGGCACCGTGCTGATCACCGGCGGTACCGGCGGGATCGGCGCGCAGATCGCCCGCTGGCTGGCCCGGCAGGGCACCGGGCACCTGGTGCTGGTCAGCCGGCGCGGGGCGGACGCGCCGGGTGCGCCGGAACTCTCCGGCGAACTGTCCGCCCTCGGCGCCCGGGTCACCCTCGCCTCGTGCGACGTCGCCGACCTGGAGGCCCTGCGCGCGCTGAAGGACGGCCTCGAACAGGACGGCCACCGGATCAGCACCGTCTTCCACGCCGCGGGGGCCGGGCTGCTGGTGCCACTGCCCGACACCGACGCGGACGAGTTCGCCGACACCCTCCACGCCAAGGCCGGCGGGGCCAGGAACCTCGACCTGCTCTTCGACCGGGACACGCTCGACGCGTTCGTGCTGTTCTCCTCCATCTCCGGGGTGTGGGGCAGTGCCGTCCACGGCGCCTACGCCGCCGCCAACGCCTATCTCGACGGCCTCGCCGAGGACCGCAGGAGCCGCGGCCTCGCCGCGACCTCCGTGGTGTGGGGGATCTGGAACCCCGAGGGCGGGGCGGGGATGGCGGCCGAACTGGCGGAGGAGACCCTGCGCGGCCACGGCGTGCTCTTCATGCCGCCCGCGGCCGCGATCACCGGGCTCCAGCAGGTCCTGGACCACGACGAGACGGTGGTCGTGGTCGCCGACATCGACTGGGACCGCTTCGCGACGGTCTTCACCTCGGCCCGCCCCAGCCCGCTGATCGGGGAACTCCCCGAGGTGCGCACCGCGCTGGCCGCCGAACCGGGGACCGGCGGGACCGGGGCCGGGGGGACGCCCTCGGCGCTGCGCGACCGGCTGGAGCCGCTTCCGGCGGCCGAACGGACCCGGGTGCTGGTCGACCTGGTCCGGACCCACGCGGCCGCCGTCCTCGGGCACGGCTCGCCGGACGCGGTCGCCCCCGGCCGCGCCTTCCGCGACCTGGGCTTCGACTCGCTGACCGCCGTGGACATGCGGAACCGGCTCAACACCGCCACCGGTCTGCGGCTCCCGGTCACCGTCGTCTTCGACTACGCGTCGGCGACCGCGCTCGCCCGGCGGCTGGAGACCGGACTGCTGGGCGCCGCCGCCGAGGAGCCCGCCGCCGTCCGGCAGCCCCCGCCGACGGCACCCGCCGCGGACGACGACCCCGTCGTGATCATCGGCATGAGCTGCCGCTACCCCGGCGGCGTCCGCACCCCCGAGGACCTGTGGCGCCTCGTCGCCGAAGGCCGCGACGCCGTCTCCGGGCTGCCGTCCGACCGGGGCTGGGACCTCGACGCACTGTACGACGCGGACCCCGACCGGCCCGGAAGGAGCTACGCCGCCGCGGGCGGATTCGTCAGGGACGCGGACCGCTTCGACCCCGGGTTCTTCGGGATCTCGCCGCGCGAGGCCCTGGCCATGGACCCGCAGCAGCGGCTGCTGCTCGAAACCTCCTGGGAGGCGATCGAGCGCGCCGGCATCGACCCGGCGTCCCTGCACGGCACCCCGACCGGCGTCTTCGCCGGCGCCTCCTACCAGGGCTACGGCGGCACCCTGCGGGACGTCCCCGAGGAACTGGAGGGCCTGTTCATCGCGGGCATCTCCACCAGCGTCCTGTCCGGCCGGGTGGCCTACCAACTCGGCCTCCAGGGACCCGCCGTGACCGTGGACACGGCCTGCTCCTCGTCCCTGGTCGCGGTCCACCTCGCCGCGCAGTCGCTGCGCTCGGGCGAGTGCCGGCTGGCACTGGCGGGCGGCGCCACCGTGATGGGCACCCCGCTGTCGTTCACCGGCTTCAGCCGGCAGCGCGGGCTCGCCGAGGACGGGCGCTGCAAGTCCTTCGCCGCCTCGGCCGACGGCTTCGGCATGGCCGAGGGCGTGGGCCTGCTGCTCCTGGAACGCCTCTCGGACGCCCGCCGCAACGGCCACCCGGTGCTCGCGGTGCTGCGCGGCTCGGCGATCAACCAGGACGGCGCCAGCAACGGGCTGACCGCGCCCAGCGGCCTGGCCCAGCAGCGGGTGATCCGCGACGCGCTGGCGAACGCCCGGCTGACGGCCGCAGACGTGGACGCCGTCGAGGCGCACGGCACCGGGACCAGGCTGGGCGACCCGATCGAGGCGGACGCCCTGCTGGCCACCTACGGCCAGGACCGGCCGGCCGACAGGCCGGTGCGGCTGGGGTCGCTGAAGTCCAACATCGGGCACACCCAGGCCGCCGCCGGGGTCGGCGGGATCATCAAGATGGTGCTGGCGATGGAGCACGGTGAGCTGCCGCGGACCCTGCACATCGACCGGCCGACCCCGAACGTCGACTGGACGGCGGGCGCCGTCGCACTGCTGACCGAGGCCACCCCCTGGCCGGAGACCGGCCGGCCGCGCCGGGCCGGAGTGTCCTCGTTCGGCCTGAGCGGCACCAACGCCCATGTCGTCGTCGAGCAGCCGCCGGCCGGGTCGGCACTCCCGCTGCCGGGCCCGCCGTCCGGCGGGCCGTCCGCCGGGCCCGGTGCGACGGATCCGGGCGCCGCGCCGGCCGTCGTCCCGTGGGTGCTGTCCGGACGGACCGCCGAGGCGGTGAAGGCCCAGGCGGAACGGCTGCACGCGTACCTGACGGAGCGTCCGGAGCTGTCGCCCGCCGACGTCGGCTACTCCCTGGCCACCACCAGGACCGCCTTCGAGCACCGCGCGGCCGTCGTCGGCGACGACCGTGCGACCCTGCTGGGCGGTCTGGCCGCGCTGGCCGCGGGAGACCGCGCGCCCGGCCTGGTCGAGGGCACCGTCGCCCGGTCGGCCAGGACCGTCCTCGTCTTCCCCGGCCAGGGATCCCAGTGGGCCGGCATGGCCCGGGAACTGCTCGACCGCGCCCCGGCCTTCGCCGACCGGATCGCGGCCTGTGAACGCGCCCTCGCCCCGCACCTGGACTGGTCGCTGCTCGCGGTCCTGCGGGAGGAGCCCGACGCGCCCCCGCTGGACCGGGTGGACGTGGTGCAGCCGGTGCTGTTCGCCGTGATGGTGTCGCTGGCCGAGCTGTGGCGGGCGCACGGGATCGTCCCCGACGCCGTGGTCGGCCACTCCCAGGGGGAGATCGCCGCCGCCTGCGTGGCCGGCGCGCTCTCGCTGGAGGACGCGGCCCGGATCGTCGCCCTGCGCAGCCGGGCCCTGCTGGCCCTGACCGGACGCGGCGGCATGCTGTTCGTGCCGCAGCCGGCCGAAGCCGTGCGCGACACGCTGTCCGCCCACTACGGGGAACTCGACGTCGCCGCGGTCAACGGGCCGACGTCGGTGACGGTCTCCGGCGACCCGGCGGCGCTGGAACGACTGCGCGACCAGTACTCCGAGGCGGGCGTCCTGACCTGGCCGGTCCCCGGCGTGGACTTCGCCGGGCACTCGCCGCAGGTGGAGGAGCTCCGGGAGGAACTGCTCACCCTCCTCGCCGGCACCGCGCCGCGGACGTCCGCCGTCCCGTTCTACTCCACGGTCACCGGCGGCCCCCTGGACACCCGGGGCCTGGACGCCTCGTACTGGTACGAGAACCTGCGCCGGCCGGTGGAGTTCGGACGGGCGGTCGACGCACTCCTCGCCGACGGACACCACACCTTCGTCGAGTGCAGCACCCACCCCGCGCTGACCGTCTGGCTCCAGCAGGCCGTCGAAGCGGCCGGGGCCGGCGACGGAGCCGTCGTGGGCACCCTGCGCCGCTCCGAGGGCGGCCCCGGCCGGTTCCTCGCCGCGCTCACCGAGCTCCAGGTCCGCGGACTGCCGGTGGACTGGGGCACGGTGTTCGCCGGAACCGGCGCGCGCCGGCGGCCCCTGCCCACCTACGCCTTCCAGCAGCAGCGCTACTGGATGGAGCCCGCCGCCGAGCGGCCCGCCGGCGCCGTGACCGGCGCCGGCGCCACGACCGGCACCGGCCCGGCCGACTCCGGGTTCTGGGAGGCGGTCGACCACGGGGACCTGGACGCCCTCGCCACCACCCTGCGGGTCGAGGACGGGGAACTGAGGGCCTCCCTCGCCTCGCTGGTGCCCACCCTCGCCGACTGGGCACGCGGCCGGGCCGCCGACCGGGCCGCCGACGGCTGGCGCTACCGGGTCGCCTGGAAGGCCCTGCCGGCACCCGAGCAGCCCCGGCTCACCGGCAGCTGGCTCGTCCTCGCCCCGGCCGGCGCCACCGACGACCCGGCCGTCGCCTTCGCCGTGGAGGCCCTGCGCGGACACGGCGCCGCACCCGTCCTGGTCGAGGCGGGCCCCGACGCGACCGACCGGACCCGGTTCGCCGCACTGCTCCGCGACGCCCACGACCGCGCCGACGGGCCGCCCGCCGGAATGCTGTCGCTGCTCGCCCTGGCCGAGGAACCGCACGGCGACGGATCGGCGCTTCCCCGCGGCCTCGTCCTGACGGTCGCGCTCCTCCAGGCGCTGGGCGACCTCGGCACCGACGCCCCGCTCTGGTGCGCGACCCGGGGCGCGGTGTCGGTCGGCCGCTCCGACCGGATCGACAGCACGCTCCAGGCCCTGGTCTGGGGCCTCGGCGGGGTCGCCGGCGTCGAGTACCCGCAGCGCTGGGCCGGCCTGGTCGACCTGCCGCGACTGCTCGACGACCGGGTCGCGACCCGGCTCGCCGAAGCACTGACGAGCCCCGACGGCGAGGACCAGCTGGCCGTGCGAGCCACCGGCCGCTACGGCCGCAGGGTCGTCCGCGCCGGACTCGGTGACACCGCCCCCGTGCGCGACTGGACACCCGGGGGAACGGTCCTGGTCACCGGCGGCCTCGGCGGTCTCGGCGCCCAGATCGCCCGGTGGCTCGCCCGCACCGGCACCGCACACCTGCTGCTGGCCGGCCGGCGCGGCGCGCAGGCCCCGGGGGCCGACGCCCTGCTGACCGAACTGCGCGGCCTCGGCGCCGCCGTCACCGCGGTGGCCTGCGACGTCGCGGACCGCGACGCACTGGCGGAACTGCTCGCCGGCATTCCGGCCGAGCGCCCGCTGAGCGCCGTCCTGCACACCGCGGGCGTCCTCGACGACGGGGTGATCGACTCGATCACCCCCGAACGCGCGGCGGGCGTGCTGCGCCCCAAGCTCGACGGCGCACGCAACCTCGACGAGCTCACCCGCGGACTCGACCTCACCGCCTTCGTGCTGTTCTCCTCGCTCGCCGGCACGCTCGGCGGCACCGGTCAGGGCAGCTACGCCGCCGCCAACGCCTACCTCGACGCCCTGGCCCGCCGGCGCCGCGACCTCGGACTCGCCGGCACCTCGGTGGCCTGGGGCCTGTGGGGCGGCGACAGCCTCGCCTCCGGGGCGGTCGCCGAACGGCTGATCCGCGACGGCCTGCCCGCCATGGATCCCGCCGCGGCCACCGTCGCGCTGAGCCGGGCCCTCGACCACGACGACACGGCCGTTCTCGTCGCCGACTTCGCCTGGGACCGCTTCGCCCGGGCCTACACCGCGCTCCGGCCCAGTGCCGCCCTCGGGGACCTGCCCGAGGTACGGGAGGCGCTCGCCGCCGCCGACGCGTCCCGGAGCACGGCCGGCGGCGCCGAGCCACCGGCCCTGGCGCTGGCCGCACTGCCCCCGGTGGAACGCGACCGGGCCCTGCTGGACCTGGTCCGCGGTGAGGTCGCCGCCGTGCTCGGCCATCCCGGGCCCGAGGCGGTCGGGGCCGACCAGGCCTTCAAGGAGATCGGCTTCGACTCGCTGACCGCCGTCGAGCTGCGCAACCGGCTCTCCGCCGCCACCGGCCTGCGCCTGTCGGTGACCCTGGCCTTCGACTACCCGACGGCCACGGCCCTGGCCGGACACCTGCGCGCCGAACTGCCGGGGGTGCCCGCCGCACCGACGCCCGACGCCCCCGCCCGGGTGCCCGCGGCCGCCGCCGTGCCCGAGGACGAGGCGATCGCCGTGGTCGCCATGAGCTGCCGCTACCCCGGCGGCGTCAGCACCCCCGAGGAGCTGTGGGAGCTCGTCGAGGGAGGCCGGGACGCGATCACCGGCTTCCCCACCGGTCGGGGCTGGGACCTGGAGGGCCTCTACGACCCGGACCCGGACCGGACCGGCAGCACCTACGCGCGGGAGGGAGGCTTCCTGCACGACGCCGACCGCTTCGACCCGGCCTTCTTCGGGATCTCCCCGCGCGAGGCGCTGACCATCGACCCCCAGCAGCGGCTGCTGCTGGAACTCTCCTGGGAGGCGTTCGAGCGGGCCGGCATCGACCCGCTGTCGCTCAAGGGCAGTGCGAGCGGCGTCTTCGTCGGATGCAGCCACCACGACTACGGGTCGCGCGTCACCGAACCCTCCGAGGAGTTCGAGGGCTACCTCGGCATCGGCAGCGCGGGCAGCGTGGCGTCCGGACGGATCTCCTACAGCCTCGGCCTCGAAGGGCCCGCGGTGACCGTCGACACGGCGTGCTCCTCGTCGCTGGTGGCGGTCCACCTCGCGGCCCGGTCGCTGCGGGCCGGCGAATGCTCGCTGGCGCTCGCGGGCGGGGTGACCGTGATGTCGACCCCGGGCGCGTTCGTGGAGTTCAGCCGGCAGCGGGTGCTCGCGGAGGACGGCCGCTGCAAGCCGTTCGCCGCCGCCGCCGACGGCACCTCCTGGGCCGAGGGCGCCGGACTGCTCGTCCTGGAACGCCTCTCGGACGCCCGGCGCAACGGCCACCCGGTGCTCGCGCTCGTCCGCGGCTCCGCCGTCAACCAGGACGGCGCCAGCAACGGCCTGACCGCCCCCAACGGGCCTTCCCAGCAGAGGGTCATCCGGGCGGCCCTCGCCGACGCCGGACTGACCGCCGCCGAGGTCGACGCGGTGGAGGCGCACGGCACCGGGACCAGGCTGGGCGACCCGATCGAGGCCCAGGCGCTCCTGGCCACGTACGGCCGGGAACGCGATGCGCGGCAGCCGCTGTGGCTGGGGTCGCTGAAGTCGAACATCGGCCACAGCCAGGCCGCCGCCGGGGTCGCCGGGATCATCAAGATGGTGCAGGCCATGCAGCACGGGGCGCTGCCGCGCACCCTCCACGTCGACGAGCCGACACCCCACGTCGACTGGTCGGCCGGCGCGGTCCGGCTGCTCACCGACCACACCCCGTGGCCGGAGACCGGCCGCCCCCGGAGGGCCGCGGTGTCGTCGTTCGGGGTCAGTGGCACCAACGCCCACACCATCATCGAACAGCCCGTCGAACCGGCCCCGGCCGCCGCCCCCGTGCCGGCCGCCGCCCCGGCCGCCGCCCCCGCCCTGCCCTGGCTGCTCTCCGCGCGTGGCGCGGACGCGCTGCGCGAGCAGGCCGCTCGGCTGCTCCGGCACGTGGAGCACGCCCCGGGCCTCGCCGTCGCGGACCTCGGCCGCTCCCTGGCGCTGAACCGCAGCGCCTTCGAGCACCGGGCCGCCCTCACCGGAACCGACCGGCGGAGCCTGCTCCAGGGGCTCACCGCCCTCGCCGCCGGCGAGCCGTCGGCGGACGTGGTGAGCGGGGTCACCGGCCCGGTGGTGAGGACCGCCTTCCTGTTCCCCGGCCAGGGCAGCCAGCGCACCGGCATGGGCGCCGGACTGTACACGCGGTTCCCGGTCTTCGCCGACGCCTTCGACGCGGTCTGCGCGGAACTCGACCCGCTGCTCGACCATCCGCTGAGGGAGGTGATCGACGCGGCCCCCGGCGACCCCTGCCACGGTCTGCTGGACCGCACCGAGTACACCCAGCCCGCCCTGTTCGCCCTCGGTGTCGCCCTGTTCCGCCTCGTCGAGCACTGGGGCCTGCGTCCCGACCGGCTGCTCGGCCACTCCGTCGGCGAACTGGCCGCCGCCCACGTCGCCGGGGTGTTCACCCTGCCCGACGCCGCGGCGCTGGTGGTCGCGCGGGGACGGCTGATGCAGGCCCTTCCCGAGGGCGGCGCGATGGCCGCCCTCGGCGCGGGGGAGGAGGAGGTGCTGCCGCTGCTCGCGGGCCGCGAGAGCGACGTCGGCCTCGCCGCGGTCAACGGCCCGGCCTCGACGGTGGTCTCCGGCGACTCGGCCGCGGTGGACGAGATCGCCGCCGTGCTCGCCGCGCGCGGCCGCAAGACCCGACGGCTGCGGGTCTCGCACGCCTTCCACTCGCCGCTCATGGAGCCGATGCTCGCCGCGTTCCGCGAGGTCGCGGCACGGATCGTCCCGGGCGAGGCCACCGTCCCCGTCGTCTCCGACCTGACGGGTGAGCCGGCCACCGCCGAGCAGCTCGGCTCACCCGACTACTGGGTGGAGCACGTGCGCGGCACCGTCCGCTTCCAGGACGGCGTGCGCCACCTGGAACGCGAGGGGGTGACCGCGTTCCTGGAACTCGGACCCGACGGCGCGCTCTCCGCCCTGGGCCAGGACTGCCTGACCGGCGACACCGGCGACACCGGCGGCGCCGTCCTGGTGCCGCTGCTGCGCAAGGACCGGCCCGAGGCGTCCGCGGCGACGGCCGCCCTGGCGCGGCTGCACGTCGCGGGCGTCCCCGTGGACTGGAGCGCCGTCCACGCCGACCGCGCCGACCGCGCCGACCGGCCGTCCCGGCCCGCGGTCGACCTGCCGACCTACGCGTTCCAGCGCGGCAGCTACTGGCTGGAGGCCGGCCCGGCGACGGCGGACCTGCCCGCGGCCGGGCTGCTGACGGTCGACCACCCGCTGCTCGGCGCCGGAACCGAACTCGCGGACTCCGACGGCTTCCTCTTCACCGGCAGGTTCTCGGTCCGCAGCCACCCCTGGCTGGCCGACCACGGCGTCTACGAGGGCGTGCTGTTCCCCGCCACCGCGTTCCTGGAACTCGCGGTCCGCGCGGGCGACCAGGTCGGCTGCGACCAGGTCGAGGAACTGACCCTGGAGGCACCGCTGGTGCTCCCGCCGGGCGGGGCCGTCGCGCTCCAGCTCACCGTCGGGAGCCCGGACGCCTCCGGCACCCGCCCGCTGAGCGTCCACGCCCGGGCCGCCGACGACGGCCCCGACACCCCCTGGACCCGGCACGCGAGCGGTCTGCTCACCTCCGCCGGAGAGCCCGACCCGGTGGACCCGGCCGACGACCCGGCGGCCTGGCCGCCGCCCGGAGCCGTCCCGCTCGACACCGACGGCCTGTACGACCGCTTCGCGGGCGGCGGATTCGCCTACGGTCCGGCGTTCCAGGGCCTGCGCGCGGCCTGGCGGCTCGGCGACGAGGTCTACGCCGTAGCGACCCTGCCGGAGGAGCAGCGGCCGGCCGCCGCCGCGTTCGGTCTGCACCCGGCCCTGCTGGACGCGGCCCTGCACGCGCTGGTGTTCGACGTCCTGGAGGGACCCGCGCAGGGCTGGCTGCCGTTCTCCTGGAACGGGGTGCGCCTGCACGCCTCCGGCGCCACCGAACTCCGGCTGCGGCTGACCCCCACCGGCCGCGACGCGGTCACCGTACGGGCGACCGACGCCACCGGCCGGCCGGTGGTCTCGGCCCGTTCCCTCGTCCTGCGGCCCGTCTCGGCCGACCGCTTCAAGGCCACCCGCGCGGGACACCACGAGGACCTGTACCGCCCCGAGTGGCAGGCCCTGCCCGGGAGCGCCGCGACGGAGGCGGGCCGCGTCCCCGACCCGGAGTCCTGGACCGTGCTCGGGACCGCGACACCCCTGCCCACCGGCGCCGCGCCGCTCCCCGGCCGCACGGTCACCGACCTCGCCGCGCTGTCCGCCCTGCTCGACGCCGGCGCCCCACCGCCCCGGCTGGTCCTGGCCGCCCTCCCGCCCGGCCCGGCCCCGCACACACCGCCCGGCAACCTCCGCGACGCGGTCCACGACGGCCTCGGCACGGTCCTGGCCCTGCTGCGCGGCTGGCTGGCCGAGGAGCGCCTGACCGGCTCCAGGCTGGTCCTGGTGACCGCCGGTGCCGTCCCGGTGACCGGCGACGACGTCCCGGACCCGGCCCTGGCCGCGCTCTGGGGCCTGGTCCGCTCGGCGCAGACCGAGAACCCCGACCGCTTCGTCCTGCTGGACCTGGACGCCCACCCGACCTCTCCCGCCGTCCTGGCCGAAGCCCTCGCCTCCGGGGAACCCCAGCTCGCGATCCGGGCCGGCGCGGTCCACGTCGCCCGGCTGGCCCGGGTGCCGCTGGCCGCGACCGGGCGCACACCCGGCTGGGGCGGCGACGGAACCGTCCTGATCACCGGCGGCACCGGCGCCATCGGTGCGCACGTCGCCCGCCACCTGGCCGCCGAACACGGCGTCCGGCACCTGCTGCTGACCAGCCGCAGCGGACCCGCCGCCGACGGCGCGGCGGAACTCCTCGCCGAACTCGCCGCCCTGGGCGCGCACGCCGAGATCGCCGCCTGCGACGCCGCCGACCGCGACGCCCTCGCGGCCCTGCTGGCCGCCGTTCCCCCCGCACACCCGCTGACCGGGGTGGTGCACGCCGCGGGCGTCCTGGCCGACGGCGTCGTCGCCACCATGACGCCGGAACAACTGGAGTCCGTCCTGCGCCCCAAGGTGGACGCGGCGATCAACCTGCACGAACTCACCGCCGGCGAGGACCTGTCCGAGTTCGTCCTGTTCTCGTCCATCGCCGGGGTCTTCGGCGGCATGGGCCAGGGCAACTACGCCGCCGCCAACGCCTTCCTGGACGCACTGGCCCACCGGCGCCGCGCCGACGGGCTGTCCGGCCGCTCCCTCGCCTGGGGCCTGTGGGCCAACAGCACCGGGATGACCGGCGGGCTCACCGGGGCCGACCTGCGGCGGATCGCCCGCGGCGGGATCGTCGCCTTCGACCCGGCCCGGGGCCTGGCACTCCTCGACACGGCCGGCGCCCTCGACGAGCCCGTCGTCCTCCCGCTGCGGCTCGACACCGGGGCCGTCCGCGCCCAGGCCGCCGCCGGCGGCGTCCCCGCCCTGCTGCGCGCCCTGGTACGCCCCGGGGCCCGGCGCGGCACCGCGGGCCCCGCCGCCGGTACCGGCCCCGACGGGCCCGAGGCCCTGAAGCAGCGCCTCGGCTCCCTCAACGAGACCCAGCGGGGCCGGGTCCTCCTCGACCTGGTCCGCTCGCACGCCGCCCTGGTGCTCGGCCACAGCGGCCCGGCCGCGGTGGAGCCCGGCCGCGGCCTGCTGGAGGTCGGCTTCGACTCGCTGACCGCGGTGGAACTGCGCAACCGGCTGCGCGCCGCAACCGGCCGCCCCCTGCCGGCCACCCTGCTCTTCGACCACCCCACTCCGGCCGCGATCGCCGGACACCTGGCCACGGAACTGGTCCCCGACAGCGGGCCCGGTCCGGTCCCCGGCCTCGCCGAGCTGGACCGCCTGGAGGACGCCCTCGACGGCGCCCTCGACGACCCGGCGGACCGCGGCCGGCTCGCCGACCGGCTCCGGGACCTCCTGGACCGCGTCGCTCCGGCGGCCGGCGGGGCCGACGGCACGGCGGCCGACTCCATCGAGGACCGGATGGACGGCGCCAGCGACGACGAACTCTTCGACCTCATCGACAACGAACTCGGCCTGTCATGACACCGACCCGACACCCGAACCAGGACGGCGGCTCCCGATGGTGAACGACGACAAGCTGAGGGACTACCTCAAGCGCGTGACGGCGGATCTGCACCACACCCGCCGGCGCCTGACCGAGGCCGAGGAAGCGGGCCGCGAGCCGATCGCGGTCGTCGCGATGAGCTGCCGCTACCCCGGCGGCGTACGGTCCCCCGAGGACCTCTGGCGCCTGGTCACCGACGGCACCGACGCCATCACCGGCTTCCCCCGCGACCGGGGCTGGGACCTGGAGCACCTGGACGACCCGGACCAGCTGCGCGAGGGCACCAGCCACACCGTCCTGGGCGGCTTCCTCGACGACGTCGGGCACTTCGACCCCGGATTCTTCGGGATCTCCCCGCGCGAAGCGCTCGCGATGGACCCGCAGCAGCGGCTCCTCCTGGAGACCACCTGGGAGGCGTTCGAACGGGCCGGCATCGACCCCGCGACCCTGCGGGGCAGCAGGACCGGCGTCTTCGCCGGAGTGATGTACCAGGACTACGCGGTACGGCTGCGCCAGGTCCCCGACGACGTGGCCGGGTACGTCGGCAGCGGCAGCTCCGACAGCGTCGCCTCGGGCCGGGTCGCCTACACCTTCGGGCTGGAGGGCCCGGCGGTCAGCATCGACACCGCCTGCTCCTCCTCGCTGGTCGCCATCCACCTCGCGGCCCAGGCCCTGCGGTCCGGTGACTGCACCCTGGCCCTGGCCGGGGGCGCGATGGTCATGTCGACACCCGTCCCGTTCGTGGAGATGAGCCGCCAGGGCGGCCTGGCCCGGGACGGCCGCTGCAAGTCCTTCGCCGCCGCGGCCGACGGCACCGGCTGGGGCGAGGGCGTCGGCATGCTCCTGCTGGAGCGACTCTCCGACGCCCGGCGCAACGGCCACCCGGTCCTCGCCCTGATCCGCGGCACCGCCGTCAACCAGGACGGCGCCAGCAGCAGGCTCACCGCACCGAACGGCCCCGCCCAGCAGCGCGTCATCCGCCACGCCCTGGCCAACGCCGGACTCACCCCCGCCGATGTGGACGTGGTCGAGGCGCACGGCACCGGTACCCCGCTGGGCGACCCGATCGAGGCCCAGGCCCTGCTGGCCACCTACGGGCAGGAGCGCCCGGGCGGGCAGCCGCTGCTGCTCGGCTCGCTGAAGTCCAACATCGGGCACACCCAGGCGGCGGCCGGCGTCGGCGGCGTCATCAAGACCGTCCTCGCCATGCGGCACGGCACCGTCCCGCCCACCCTGCACGCGCAGGACCCGTCCCCGCAGATCGACTGGACCGCGGGCGCGGTACGCCTGGTCACCGAGAACACCCCCTGGCCCGGGACCGGCCGGCCGCGCCGGGCCGCGGTGTCCTCCTTCGGCGTCAGCGGCACCAACGGACACGTCGTCCTGGAACAGGCGGACGAGTCCACCGAGCCCGCGGACCCCACCGACCCCACCGGGCCCGCGGGCGGGGCCGGTCCGGCCGGGGGCGCCGTCCGGCAGACCACCGGCCCGGGCGGCACACCGCCCGTCCTGCCCTGGGTGCTCTCCGGACGCACCGCCGAAGCGCTCCGCGCCCAGGCCGCACGGCTGCGCGACCACCTCGACGCCCACCCCGGGCCCGGCCCGGCCGAGATCGGCCACGCCCTCGCGACGACCCGCGCCGCGCACGAGCACCGGGCGGTCCTGATCGGCACCCACCCCGGCGACTTCCGGGCCGGCCTCGACGCCCTGGCGGCCGGCCGCACCGCCCCCGGCCTGGTCCTCGGCACCGCCGGAACCGGCGGCGAGGTCGCCCTGGTGTTCCCCGGACAGGGATCCCAGTGGGCCGGCATGGCCGTCGGACTCCTCGACTCGGCCCCCGCCTTCGCCGCCCGCATCGCGGACTGCGGGCGCGCCCTGGCCCCCTTCGTCGACTGGTCCCTGGAGGCCGTCCTGCGCGGTGCCCCCGGCACCCCGCCGGCCGACCGCGTCGACGTGGTGCAGCCGGTGCTGTGGGCCGTCATGGTCTCCCTGGCCGAACTGTGGCGCGCCCACGGCATCACCCCCGGCGCCGTCGTCGGCCACTCCCAGGGCGAGATCGCGGCGGCGTGCGTCGCCGGCGCCCTGTCCCTGGACGACGCCGCACGGGTCGTCGCCCTGCGCAGCCGGGCGATCCGCGCCCTGTCCGGCCGCGGCGGCATGGCTTCGGTGGCCCTGCCCGCCGACCAGGTCGCCGAACACCTCGCACCCTGGGAGGGCCGGCTCTCCGTCGCCGCCGTCAACGGCCCCGCCTCCACCGTGGTCTCCGGCGACACCGACGCGCTCGACGCGTTCCTCGACCGGACGACGGCCCTGGACATCCGCAGCCGGCGCATCCCCGTCGACTACGCCTCGCACAGCGCCCACGTGGAGGACATCCGAGCCGAACTGCTGTCCCGGCTCGACGGACTGACCCCCCGTCGGTCCACCGTCCCCTTCTACTCCACCCTCACCGGCGGCCTGCTGGAGGACACCACCGTCCTGGACGCCGACTACTGGTACCGCAACCTCCGCGGGACCGTCCGCTTCGAACAGGCCACCCGCGCGCTGCTCGCCGACGGCTACCAGGTCCTCCTGGAGAGCAGCCCGCACCCCGTCCTCACCGTCGGCGTCCTGGAGACCGCCGAGGACGCGGGCGCCGACGCCACCGCAGTGGGCACCCTGCGCCGCGACGACGGCGGCCCGCGCCGGTTCACCGAGTCCCTGGCCGAACTCCACCTGCGCGGAGTCTCCCCGGACTGGGACACCGTCTTCGCCGGCCGCCGCCCCGGACGGGTGGAACTGCCCACCTACGCCTTCCAGCGCGACCCGTACTGGCTGGAGGACGGCGCCGCGCCCGTCGCCGACGTCACCTCCGCCGGACTGACCCCCGCGGACCATCCGTTGCTGGGCGCCGTCGTGGTCCTCTCCGACAGCGACGGCCTGCTCCTCACCGGCCGCCTGTCGGCCCGCACCCACCCGTGGCTCGCCGACCACGCCGTCGGCGGCCGGGCACTGCTCCCGGGCACCGCGTTCCTGGAACTCGCGCTCCAGGCCGGGGCCCGGGTCGGCTGGCCCCGGGTCGAGGAGTTCACCCTGGAGGCCCCCCTGGTGCTGCCCGAACACGGCGGCACCGTGCTCCGCCTCACCGTGGGCGCCCCCGACTCCCGGGGCCACCGCCCGCTCAGCCTGCACTCCCGGCCGGACGCACCCGCCGACGGCGGACCCGACGACGACGAGTGGACCAGGCACGCCGAGGGCGTCCTGGCCCGGGACGGCGCGGAGGGTGCCGGGGCCGACGGGCCGATGCCCTGGCCGCCGCCCGGCGCCGAACCCCTCGCCCTCGACGGACTGTACGACCGCTTCGCGGCGGGCGGCTTCGTCTACGGTCCCGCCTTCCAGGGGCTGCGAGCGGTCTGGCGGCGCGGCGACGAGCTGTTCGCCGAGGCCGTCGTGCCCGCCGGGCCGGCACCCGACGCCGCCGCGTTCGGTCTGCACCCGGCCCTGCTGGACGCGGCCCTGCACGCCACCGGCGTGCCCGGCGCCCCGGGCGCGGACGCCCACCCCGAGGGACGGCTGCCGTTCTCCTGGAACGGTGTGACCCTGCACGCCACCGGCGCCGACACGATCCGCGTCCGGCTCGCCCCCGCCGGACCGGACGCGGTGACGCTCGCCGTCGCCGACGCGACCGGCGCCCCCGTGGCGACCGTGGACGCGCTGGTCCTGCGGCCCGCCGGCGCCGGCGGCCCCGGTTCCGGCGGCGCCCGCCGGGGCCGCCACCAGGACCTCTACACGACGGAGTGGGTCACCGTTCCCCCGCACGGCGGCGGTGCGCCCGTCCACCGGACCGCGGACCTCGCCGCGCTGCCGGCGGCCGTCGACGCCGGAGCCCCGGTGCCCGAAACGGTCCTGCTCCTCTGCGCCGAACCCCCGGACGCGGCCGGACCGGCCGCGGCGGTCCGCGCGGCCGTCCACCGGGCCCTCACCGACGTCCGGACCTGGCTCGCCGACGACCGCTTCGCCGGCTCGCGCCTGGTGTTCGCCACCCGGGGCGCGGTCGGCGCCGGGGAGGGGGAGGACGTCCGCAACCCCGCGCACAGCGCGCTCTGGGGCCTGGTCCGCTCGGCCCGGTCCGAACACCCCGGGCGCTTCGCCCTGCTGGACCTCGACCCCGACGACGAGCACGGCGCCTCCGCGGGCGTCGCCGCGGCCCTCGCCTCGGGGGAACCGGAGTCCGCGGTCCGTGGCGACGACGTCCGCGTACCCCGGCTGGTCCGGGCCCCCGGGAACGCCCCGGACCTCCCGGACCTCCCGGACGGCGCGGCAGGGCCGGTCCGGGCCTTCGACCCGGACGGCACGGTGCTCGTCACCGGCGGCACCGGGCTGCTCGGCTCCCACATCGCCCGCCGCCTGGTCACCCGGCACGGCGTCCGGCACCTGCTGCTGCTCTCCCGCAGCGGCCCGGCCGCCGCCGGGGCCGGGGAACTGCGGGCCGAACTCGCCGCGCTGGGGGCCGAGACCGCCGTGGTCGCCTGCGACGCCGCCGACCGGGCGGCCCTGGCCGCCGTGCTCGCGGACCTGCCGCCCGCGCACCCGCTGACCGCCGTGGTCCACACCGCGGGCACCCTCGACGACGGCGTCGTCACCGCACTCACCCCCGAGCGGGTGGACGCCGTGCTGCGCCCCAAGGTCGACGCCGCCCTCCACCTGCACGAACTGACCCGCGGTCTCGACCTCACGCACTTCGTGCTCTTCTCCTCCGCCGCGGGCACCTTCGGCGGCCCCGGGCAGGCGAACTACGCCGCCGCCAACGCCTTCCTCGACGCCCTGGCCGCCCGGCGCCGGGCGGCGGGGCTGGCCGGTCAGTCCCTGGCCTGGACCCTGTGGGAGCAGCGCAGCGCCCTCACCGGCCACCTCGACGAGGACGACGTACGACGCCTCGCCCGGTCCGGGATGCCACCGCTCCCCACCGAGCGGGGACTCGCGCTCTTCGACACCGCGCTCACCGTGGACCGGGCCGGCCTGGTCCCGATGCGCCTCGACGCCGCGGCCCTGCGGTCCGCGGCGGCGGACGGCACCCTGCCGCCGCTGCTGCGCGGCCTGGTGCGCTCCGTGCCGCGCCGGGCGGCCACCGCCGCGGAGGCGACGGCCGGCGACAACGCCCTGCGGCTGCGGCTCGCGGCCCTCGACGGCACCGGAAGGACCAGGCTGCTCGTCGAACTCGTCCGCACCCACGCGGCAGCCGTCCTCGGCCACGCCTCCCCGGACGCCCTCGACCCCGGACGGGCCTTCCGCGAACTGGGATTCGACTCGCTGGCCTCGGTGGAACTGCGCAACCGTCTGAACGCGGCCACCGGCCTGCGGCTTCCCGCCAGCCTGGTGTTCGACCACCCGAACCCGGCGGCGCTCGCGGCGTTCCTGGGCGCCGGCCTCACGGACACGGAAGCGGGCGCGGCCCTCCCGCCCGCCGTAGCAGCGGGGAAGGCCGGCCGGAACCGGGACGCGGACGACGACCGGATCGCGATCGTCTCCGCGGCCTGCCGCCTCCCCGGCGGGGTCCGCTCGCCCGAGGACCTGTGGCGGATGCTGGCCGAGGGCCGCGACGGCATGTCCGGGTTCCCCACCGACCGGGGCTGGAGCCCGGACACGCTCTACGACCCCGATCCCGACAGCACCGGCACCTCGGTCACCCGCGTGGGCGGTTTCCTCCACGACGCGGCCGAGTTCGACGCGGAGTTCTTCGGGATCTCGCCGCGCGAGGCCCTGGCCATGGACCCCCAGCAGCGGCTGCTCCTGGAGACCACCTGGGAACTCTTCGAGCGCGCGGCCATCGACCCGTCCGCGCTGCGCGGCGCGCCGGTCGGCACGTACATCGGCCTGATGCAGCAGGACTACGCCGCCCGGCTGCTGCCCCACATCCCGGAGGACGTCGAGGGATTCCTCGGCACCGGCAACTCGGGAAGCGTCGTCTCCGGACGCCTGGCCTATTTCTTCGGTCTGGAGGGCCCCGCGGTCACCGTGGACACGGCGTGCTCGTCCTCGCTGGTGGCCCTGCACCTGGCGGTGCGGGCGCTGCGGGCGGGCGAGTGCTCGCTGGCGCTGGCCGGCGGCGTCAACGTGATGTGCAGCCCCGAACTGTTCGTGGAGTTCAGCCGGCAGGGCGGTCTGGCCCCGGACGGCCGCTGCAAGTCCTTCGCCGCGGCGGCCGACGGGACCGCCTTCGGCGAGGGCGCCGGCATGGTGCTGCTGGAGCGGTTGTCGGACGCGCGGCGCAACGGGCATCCGGTGCTGGCGGTGGTGCGTGGTTCGGCGGTGAACCAGGACGGTGCGAGCAACGGCCTGACGGCGCCGAACGGTCCGTCGCAGCAGCGGGTGATCCGGGCGGCGCTGGCGGACGCGGGGCTGTCGGCGTCCGAGGTGGACGTGGTGGAGGCGCACGGCACCGGCACCACGCTGGGCGACCCGATCGAGGCGCAGGCGCTGCTGGCGACGTACGGTCAGGACCGTTCCGCCGAACGACCGGTGTGGATCGGCTCGCTGAAGTCCAACATCGGCCACACCTCGGCTGCCGCCGGTGTGGCGGGGGTCATCAAGGCGGTGCTGGCGATGCGGCACGGGGTGATGCCCAGGACGCTGCACGTGGACGGTCCGACGCCCGAGGTGGACTGGTCGGCGGGGGCCGGGCGGCTGCTGACGGAGGCGCGCGCCTGGGACGACACGGGACGCCCGCGCCGGGCCGGGGTCTCCGCCTTCGGTGTCAGCGGGACCAACGCCCACGTCGTCCTCGAACAGGCGCCGGCCGACCCGACAGCCTCCGGAGACACGCTCGTCGACGGGTCCGGGGCGCCGGGGACCGGACCCGCCGCCGTGCCCCTGCTCATCTCGGCGCGCACTCCGGAGGCGTTGGGCGCCCAGGCCGCAGCGCTGGCGGCCCGGTTCGGGGACGGGTCGGGCGTCCGGGCCGCGGACGTGGCCTTCTCACTGGCCACGGGCCGCAGCGCGCTGGGACACCGCGCGGTGCTGGTGGGCACGGAGGAGGACCTTGCCGAGCACCTGACCGCGCTGTCGCAGGGTGCTGCGGTGTCCGGCGGTGGGCTGGTCTCCGGTCGTTCGGTGTTGGTGTTCCCGGGTCAGGGTTCGCAGTGGGTGGGGATGGCTGCGGAGTTGTTGGCCGGGTCGGGGGTGTTCGCGGCGCGGATGGCGGAGTGCGAGCGGGCTCTGGCGCCCTTCACCGATTGGTCGTTGGTGGAGGCGCTGGGTTCGGAGGCGCTGCTGTCGCGGGTGGATGTGGTGCAGCCGGTGCTGTGGGCGGTGATGGTGTCGCTGGCGGAGGTGTGGCGGTCCTTCGGTGTGGTGCCGGACGCGGTGGTGGGTCACTCCCAGGGTGAGATCGCTGCGGCGTGTGTGGCGGGTGGTCTGAGTCTGGAGGACGGGGCGCGGGTGGTGGCGCTGCGTTCGCGTGCGGTGGGGGCCTTGGCGGGCCGGGGCGGGATGGCGTCGGTGCCGTTGCCGGTGGGGGTGGCCCGGGAGCGGATCGCCCCGTGGGCGGGTGGGTTGTCGGTGGCGGCGGTGAACGGTCCGTCGTCGACGGTGGTGTCGGGTGATGCGGACGCGGTGGCGGAGCTGGTCGGTGTGTTGGTGGGGGAGGGGGTGCGGGCGCGGGTGATCGATGTGGACTACGCGTCGCACTCCGCGCATGTCGAGGAGATCCGCGAGCGCCTGCTGTCCGACCTGGAGGGCGTCAACCCCCTGTCCGCTTCGGTGCCGTTCTTCTCGACGGTGACGGGTGGCTGGCTGGACACCGGGGCCCTGGACGCCGGGTACTGGTTCCGAAACCTGCGGGAGACGGTCGAGTTCGGGCGGGCCACGGAGGCGTTGCTGGGGGAGGGTTTCCGGTTCTTCGTGGAGTCCAGCCCGCATGCGGTGCTGGGCGTGGCGGTGGGGGAGTCGGTGGAGGTCGCCGGCGTGGAGGCTGCGGTGCTGGGGACGTTGCGTCGGGGTGAGGGTGGCCCGGAGCAGGTGCTGCGTGCGGTGGGCCGTGCGTGGGAGCGGGGCTTGGCGGTGGACTGGTCGGGGGCGTTCCCGGAGGCGCGGCGCGTCGAGCTGCCGACGTACGCCTTCCAGCGCAGCCGCTACTGGCTCGACGTTCCGACCACGAGCCGGGACGTCGCCTCGGCGGGCCTCGCCACGACCGGGCACCCGCTGCTCGGAGCGGCGGTGCACGTGGCGGGCTCCGACGAACTGCTGCTCAGCGGCCGGATCTCGCTGCACACCCACCCCTGGCTCGCCGACCACGCCGTGGCGGGAGCCGTCCTCCTCCCCGGCACGGCCCTTCTCGAACTCGCGCTCCGTGCCGGGGCCGAGGCGGGCTGCCCGGCGGTCGAGGAACTCACCCTCGGATCGCCGCTCGTGCTCCCGGACGAAGGAGCTGTCCACCTCCAGCTGCGGGTGGCCGCACCCGACGGCGACGGTCGGCGCGGGCTCGGCGTGTTCGCCCGTACGGCACAGGACGCCGACGCCCCCTGGACCGAGCACGCCACCGGTGCCCTGGCACCCCGGCCCGCCGCGGACCAGGCCGGAGCCGCGGCCGGTCTGCTGAGCTGGCCGCCGTCCGGTGCCGAACCCCTGGACACCGACGACCTCTACGAGCGCTTCGCCGAGGCCGGCTACCACTACGGCCCGGCCTTCCGCGGCATCCGGGCCGCGTGGCTCCGCGGCGGCGAGGTGTTCGCCGAGGTGGTGCTGCCCGAGCAGCAGCACGCCGACGCCGCCGGATGCGTGCTGCACCCCGCGCTGCTGGACGCGGCGCTCCAGACCGCCGTACTGCTGCCCGAGCAGGACGGCCGGGCCCGGCTGCCCTTCAGCTGGAGCGGGGTGACCGGTGGGATCACCGGAGCCACCACGCTGCGCGTGCGGCTCGCCGCCGACACGCCGGACGTCGTGACCCTGCACGCCCACGACCTGTCCGGACGGCAGGTGCTCGGCGTGGGGGCCCTGTCGCTGCGGCCGATGGCCGCCGGCGGCCCGCTCTCCGCGACCGCCCACGCCGACCTGCTGTACCGCCTCGACTGGATCCCGGCCACCGATCCGGGTGACGGCCCCGTGCCCACCTGGGGCGCCCTCGGCGGCGCCGTCCCCGGCGTGGTGTCCTGGCCGGACCTCGACGCCCTGGGGGCCGCGCTCGGAGCGGGCACCGTCCTCCCCGAGGTGGTCGTGGCGACCGTGGCCACCGCCGGCCTGCCCGACCCCGCCGACCGGGTCCGCGCCACCGCGCACCAGGGACTCGCCCTCGTGCAGCAGTGGCTGGCCGACGAGCGGTTCGCCGACGCCAGGCTGGCCCTGCTCACCAGGGACGCGGTCCGGACAGGCCCGGTCGACCGCCCCGTCGATCCCGCCCAGGCCGCCCTCTGGGGCCTGGTGCGCAGCGCGCGGTCCGAGCATCCCGGGCGCTTCGTCCTCGTCGACGTGGCCGGGACCGGTGAGCCGGCGGACGCCCTGCCCGCTGCGCTCGCCGCCGGGGAGCCCGAGCTGGCGCTGCGGACCGGCCCGCCGCTGGTGCCGCGGCTGGTCCGCGGCGGCCGGCCGGACGGCACGCTGTCGCTGCCGGACGGTGGCGCCTGGCGGCTCACCACCGACGGCCGGGGCACCCTGGAGGACATCGTGGCGGGGCCCGCTCCGGCGGCCCTCGCCCCGCTGGGCAAGGGCGAGGTACGGATCGCGGTGCGTGCCGCCGGGCTGAACTTCCACGATGTCATCGCCGCGCTCGGCCTCGACCCCGACCCCGAACAGCAGGGACTGGGCAGCGAGGGCGCCGGAACCGTCGTCGAGGTGGGCCCGGGTGTGGACGACCTGGTGCCCGGGGACCGGGTGATGGGGATCTTCGGCGGAGCGTTCGGCCCGACCGCCGTCGCCGACCGCCGCACCGTCGCCCGGATACCGGAGGGCTGGTCCTTCGCCCGCGCCGCATCCGTGCCGGTGGTCTTTCTCACCGCCTACTACGGTCTGTTCGATCTCGGCGGACTGCGGCGAGGGGAGTCGGTGCTGGTCCACGCCGCGGCCGGCGGCGTCGGCATGGCCGCGGTGCAGCTCGCCCGGCACGCCGGTGCGCAGGTGTTCGCGACCGCCTCGCCGGCCAAGTGGGACGTCCTGCGGGCCGGTGGACTGGACGCCGAGCACATCGCCTCGACCCGTACCACCGACTTCGCCGAGAAGTTCCTCACGGCCACCGGCGGGAGCGGCGTCGACGTCGTACTCGACAGCCTGGCCCGGGAGTTCGTCGACGCCGGTCTACGGCTGTTGCCGAACGGCGGCCGGTTCGTGGAGATGGGCAAGACGGACGTCCGCGACCCCGGGACGGTCGCCCGGGAGCACCCCGGGGTGCGCTACCGGGCGTTCGACCTGATGGAGGCCGGTCCGGAACGCATCGGCGAGATGCTCGCCGAGGTCCTGGGCCTCTTCGAGCAGGGGGTGCTGAGTCCCCTGCCCGTCACCGGCTGGGACGTCCGGCAGGCCCCGGCCGCCCTGCGCTCGCTCAGCCAGGCCCGGGGCGTGGGCAAGAACGTCCTGCTGCTGCCCGCTCCTCCGGACCCCGGGGGGACGGTCCTGGTCACCGGGGCCACCGGCACCCTGGGACGGCTCCTGGCCCGGCACCTGGTCGTCGCGCACGGCTCCCGGCACCTGCTGCTGGCGGGCCGCCGGGGCGGATCGGCCGACGGCATGCCGGAGCTGGTGCGGGAACTGAGCGGGCTCGGGGCGTCGGTGACCGTCGCGGCCTGCGACGTCGCCGACCGCGACGCGCTCGCCGCCCTGCTCGGCTCGGTGCCCGCCGCGCACCCGCTGACCGTCGTCGTCCACGCGGCCGGGGTCCTGGACGACGCCACGGTCACCGGGCTGACTCCGGACCGGCTCGACCGCGTCCTGCGGCCCAAGGCGGACGCGGCGCTGGCCCTGGACGAGCTCACCCGGGACCTCGACCTCGCGGCGCTGGTCCTGTTCTCCTCGGGCACCGCCCAGTTCGGCGCGGCCGGGCAGGCGAACTACGCCGCGGCCAACGCGGTCCTGGACGCCCTCGCCGCCGAGCGCCGGGCCGAGGGGCTGCCCGGCCTCTCCATCGGCTGGGGCCTGTGGGAGGAGCGCAGCACGATGACCGCCGCGGTCACCGCGGGCCGGGGCGTCGGAGCGGGCGCGCTGACCTCGGCGGAGGGCCTGGCCCTGTTCGACGCGGCACTCGACTCCCCGTACGCCTACCGGCTCGCGGCCAGGATCGCCCCGTCCGTGCTGCGGGCGGACGACCGGCTGCCCGCCGTGCTCCGCGGCCTCGTCCGCCCCGCCCGCACCGGCGCGGCCTCCGCCGCGGCACCGGCCCGCTCGATCGCGCAGCAGCTCGCCGAGCTGCCCGAGGACGAGCTGTACCGGACCCTGCTCGACCTGGTGCGCGGCAACGCCGCCGCGGTGCTCGGGCACAGTTCGCCCAACCTGATCCGCCCGGCCCGCCCGTTCAAGGACGTCGGCTTCGACTCCCTCACCGGGGTCGAACTGCGGAACCGGCTGATGTCCTCGACCGGGCTGCGGCTGCCGGCCGCGCTCGTCTTCGACCACCCCACCCCGGATGCACTGGCACGCCACCTCGCCGAGCGGGCCGGCGCCGCCCGACCGACCGGCGACGCGGCGGTCCGGGCCGGCCTCGACACCCTGGAGACCCTGCTCGACGCCCTGCCGCCGGACGGCGTCAGCGAGGAACTCGCCGCCCGGATCAGGGAAGTGCTGTCCCGCCCGCTGCCCGGCGGAGCGCCGGCCGGCGCCGTCCGCCCCACGGGCGACGCGGACGACCTCGCCCCCGACCTGATCGAGGCGGCCAGCGACGACGAGGTCTTCGACTACATCGACCGGCAGTTGGGATCGGCATGACCAGGGCGACGGTCCGCGCACCCCGCGCACCCCGAGACGAGACCCGAGCAGCCCGAGACGAAAGCAGCGGTGTCCAGTGAGCGACCAGAGGATGCGCGACTACCTCAACCGGGTGACCATCGACCTGCGGGACACCCGGCAGCGGCTCCGGGAGGCCGAGGCCCGCACCAGCGAGCCGATCGCGATCGTGGCCATGAGCTGCCGCTTCCCCGGCGGTGTCCGCACCCCGGAGGACCTGTGGGAACTGCTCGCCGAAGGCCGCGACACCGTCGGGCCCGTCCCCGGGGACCGCGGCTGGGAGTCCGTCTGGCCGTCCGGCGGCACGGTCCCCGGGCAGGGGGCGTTCCTCGACGCCGCAGCCGACTTCGACCCGGAGTTCTTCGGCATCTCGCCCCGTGAGGCGGTCGCGATGGACCCGCAGCAGCGACTGCTGCTGATGGCGTCCTGGGAGGCCGTCGAGCAGGCCGGCATCGACCCGCTCACCCTGCGGGGCAGCCGTACCGGGGTGTACGCCGCGGCCATCGACCAGGGGTACGCGACGCTGGGGCCCGGCGCCGCCGAAGCCGTCCAGGGGTTCCTGATGACGGGGAACTCGATGAGCGTGATGTCCGGGCGGGTGTCCTACGCGCTCGGCCTCGAAGGCCCCGCCGTCACCGTGGACACCGCCTGCTCGGCCTCGCTGGTGGCGCTGCACCTCGCGGCGCGGGCGCTGCGGGCCGGTGAGTGCACGCTCGCCCTCGCCGGCGGGGTCAGCGTGATGGCGCTCCCGGCGGTGTTCGTCGAGTTCAGCCGCCAGGGCGCGATGTCACCGGACGGCCGCTGCAAGCCGTTCGCGGCGGCCGCCGACGGCACCGGCTGGGGCGAGGGCGTGGGGATGCTGCTGCTGGAACGGCTGTCGGACGCGCGCCGCAACGGTCGTGCGGTGCTGGCGGTGCTGCGGGGCTCGGCGATCAACCAGGACGGCGCCAGCAACGGTCTCACCGCCCCCAACGGCCCCTCCCAGCAGCGGGTGATCCGGGCGGCGCTGGCGGACGCGGGGCTGTCGGCCTCCGAGGTGGACGCGGTGGAGGCGCACGGCACCGGCACCACCCTCGGCGACCCGATCGAGGCGGACGCGCTGCTCGCCACGTACGGTCAGGACCGGCCCGCCGACCGCCCGCTGTGGCTGGGGTCGCTGAAGTCGAACCTCGGGCACACCCAGGCCGCCGCCGGGGTCGCCGGGGTCATCAAGACGGTCCTCGCGCTCCGGCACGGCGTCCTGCCGCGCACCCTGCACGTGGACGCGCCCACCCCGCACGCCGACTGGTCCTCGGGCGCCGTCGAACTCCTCACCGAGGCCCGCGTCTGGCCGGCCGTCGACCGGCCGCGCCGGGCGGGGGTGTCCTCGTTCGGCATGAGCGGCACCAACGCGCACGTCGTCCTCGAACAGGCACCGGAGCCGGAACCGGCCGGCGCACCGGCCCCGGTGGCCGACGGGCCGGACACCGGGGCCGGGCCGGGGGCGCCCGGGGCCGTGCTGCCCTGGGTGCTGTCCGGCCGCACCGCCGCCGCGCTCGGGGACCAGGCGGCCCGGCTGCGCGCCCGGCTCGCCGCGGACGCGCCCGCACGGCCGGCCGACACCGGCTTCTCGCTGGCGACCACCCGGTCCGCCTTCGAGCACCGGGCCGTGGTGATCGGCGACGCGCACCCCGCGCTGCTGGACGGGCTGACCGCCCTCTCCGGAATGGGCCGGGACCTCCCCGCCGGTCCGGCCCCGGCTTCCGGCCCGGCCGCGCCCGCCGACGTCGTCGTGGGCACCGGCAGGGCCGTCGAGGGCCGGACGGCCCTGGTGTTCCCGGGCCAGGGCTCCCAGTGGGCCGGCATGGCACGGGACCTGATCGCCGCCTGCCCCGTCTTCCGGGACCGCCTCGCCGCCTGCGGCGACGCCCTCTCCGCCCACGTCGACTGGCGGCTCCCCGCCGTCCTGGCGGGCGCGCCCGGGGCACCTTCCCTGGAACGGGTGGACGTGGTGCAGCCGGTGCTGTGGGCGGTGATGGTGTCGCTGGCCGCGCACTGGGAGTCCTGGGGCATCCGGCCCGATGCCGTGGTCGGACACAGCCAGGGGGAGATCGCCGCCGCCGTGGTGGCGGGAGCGCTGAGCCTGGAGGACGGTGCGAAGGTCGTCGCCCTGCGCAGCCGGGCCATCCGGGCGCTGGCCGGACTCGGCGGAATGGTCGCGGTGTCCCTGCCCGAGGACCGGGTCCGCGCCGAGATCGCCCCCTGGGCCGAGAAGCTGTCGGTGGCCGCCGTCAACGGGCCCGCCGCCGTGGTGGTCTCGGGGGAGACCCGGGCCCTGGCCGAACTGCTCGCGCACTGCACCGCACAGGGTGTCCGGGCCCGGTCCGTACCCGTGGACTACGCCTCGCACTCGGCCCAGGTCGAACGGATCAGGTCCGAGGTGCTGACCGCGCTGGCCGGAGTGCTTCCGCTCCGGGCCCGGATCCCGCTGTTCTCCACCGTCACCGGTGACCGGCTCGACACCACGGCCATGGACGCCGACTACTGGTACCGCAACCTGCGCGGGACCGTCCGCTTCGAGGCCGCGGTCCGCTCCCTGGCCGAGCAGGGGCACGAGGTCTTCGTCGAGGTGTCCCCGCACCCGGTGCTGACCATGGCCCTCCAGGACACCGTCGAGGCCACCGGTGCCGCGGAGCCGCCCGTGGTCGTCGGCACCCTGCGCCGCGACGACGGCGGGCTGCGCCGGGCCCTGCGCTCGGCCGCCGAACTGTGGGTGGCGGGCGTGGCCGTCGACTGGTCCGCGGTGTACGCCGGCACCGGTGCCCGCCCGACCGCCCTGCCCGGATACCCCTTCCAGCTCCGGCGCTACTGGCTGGAGCCGGAGGCGGCGGCCGACACCGGACCGGCCGCCGACCCGCACGACACGGCCTTCTGGCGCATGGTCGACCACGACGCCCCGGCCGAGATCGCCGCCCACCTCGCCGTCGACGAGGAAGCCCTCCTCCCCGTGCTGCCGGCCCTGCGCGGCTGGCGCCGGCAGCGGCGCGACGAGGGCGTCATCGACTCCTGGCGCTACCGCATCGGCTGGCAGCCCCTGCCCGACCCGCCGGCCCCGGCCCCCGCGGCCGCCGGTACCTGGCTCGTCGTCCTGCCCGCCGGACACGACGACGACGCACGGGTACGCGGCCCCCTGCTGGCCCTCGCCGAAGCGGGCGCCACCGTCGTCACGGCCGGACTCGCGGCCGGCGCCGTCCGCCGCACGGACCTCGCGGACACGCTCGCCACCGCGCTCGGCGACCGCGTCCCGACGGGCGTGCTGTCCCTGCTGGCCGTCGCCGACCCGGCCCACCCCGACCACCCGGCCCTGCCCACCGGGGCGGCGCTCACCGTCGCCCTGGTACAGGCCCTGGGCGATCTCGGCCTCACGGCCCCCCTCTGGTGCGCCACCGCCGGGGCGGTGTCCACGGGCCCGGACGACCCGGTCACCCACCCCCGCCAGGCACTGGTCTGGGGCACCGGACTGGTGGCCGCGCTGGAACTCTCCGCCCGCTGGGGCGGACTCGTCGACCTGCCCCCGGACCTCGACGTCCGCGCCAGGGCCCGGCTCGCCGCCGTGCTGACGGCCTCCGCTGCCGTCCCCGGCGCGGACGGCGGCGGCCGCGAGGACCAGCTCGCCCTGCGCCCCGCCGGCCTCCTGGCCCGCCGCCTGCGGCGCGCCCCCCGGAGCGACGGCCCCGCGAAGCACTGGAAGCCCCGCGGCACCGTCCTGCTGACGGGCGGCACTGGAGCCGTCGGCCCGCACCTCGCCCGCTGGCTCGCCCGCGGCGGCGCCACCCACCTCGTCCTGCCCGGACGCCGTGGCCCCCAGGCACCCGGCGCGGCCGAACTCGCGGAGGAACTGGCCGCCCTCGGCGTACGCCTGACCCTGCCCGTCTGCGACCTGGCCGACCGTCAGGCCGTCGCCGCGCTGCTCACCGGCCTGGAGTCGGAGGGGGACCCGGTGACCGCGGTCGTCCACGCGGCCGCCTTCGTCGCGCTCGCCCCCCTCGACGGCACACCGGTGTCCGCGTTCGAACAGATCGTCGCGGCCAAGGCCGCCGGCGCCGAGCACCTCGACGCCCTGCTCGACCGAGAACTCGACGCCTTCGTCCTGTTCTCCTCGATCGCCGGAGTCTGGGGCAGCGGCGACCACGGCGCGTACGCCGCGGCCAACGCGTACCTCGACGCCCTGGCGCAGCACCGCCGGGCCCGCGGCCTCACCGCCACCACGGTCGACTGGGGCATCTGGCAGGCCGAGAACCCCTGGCAGGACCGCATCGCCGGCGAGGACGCCGACCTCTTCAAGCTGGAGCAGCACGGCCTGCCCCGGATCGCGCCCGACCTCGCCGTCCACGCCCTTCAACAGGCACTGGACGACGACGAGACCGTCCTCGCCGTCGCCGACGTCGACTGGGAGCGGTTCGCCGCCGTCTTCACCTCCACCCGCCCCAGCCCGCTGCTCACCGGAGTCCCCGAAGCCCGCCGCGCCCTGGAGGCCCCGACCGGCGGAACGGCGGCACCCGCCGCCACGCTGCTGCGCCAACGGCTCGCCGCCCTCGCCGAATCCGAACAGCACCGCCTGCTGCTCGATCTGGTCCGCACCCACGCGGCGGCCGTCCTCGGCCATCCCACGGTGGACGCGATCCGGCCCGGCACGGCCTTCCAGGCCATGGGCTTCGCCTCCCTCACCGCGGTCGAACTCCGCAACCGGCTCAACACCGCCACCGGGCTGCGGCTGCCGTCCACCCTGATCTTCGACCACCCGTCCGCCACCGCGCTCGCCCGGGAGATCCGCGCCGAGCTGCTCGGCCGGCAGGCCACCGGGCAACTCCCCGCCGACCCGGCCGCCGCGCACCCGTCCGCGCCCGACGAGCCGATCGCGATCGTGTCCATGGCCTGCCGCCTCCCCGGCGGCATCGCCACCCCCGAGGACCTGTGGCGCCTGCTGGCCGACGGCGGCGACGCCGTCTCGGAGCTCCCCACCGACCGGGGCTGGGACGTCGAAGCCCTCTACGACCCCGACCCCGACCACCCCGGCACCTCGACCACCCGGCGGGGCGGCTTCCTGCACGACGCGGCCGAGTTCGACGCGGAGTTCTTCGGCATCTCCCCGCGCGAGGCCCTGGCGATGGACCCCCAGCAGCGGCTGCTCCTGGAGACCACCTGGGAGGCGATCGAACGCGCCGCCATCGACCCGGCCGCCCTGCGTGGCAGTCGCACCGGAGTGTTCACCGGCGTCAACTACGCCGACTACGCGGCCGTCGTCGCCCGGTCGGAGGAAGGCGACGGCCACCTGCTCACCGGCAGCGCACCCAGTGTCGTCTCCGGTAGGGTCGCCTACACCCTGGGCCTGGAAGGCCCCGCGGTGACCATCGACACGGCCTGCTCGTCCTCGCTGATGGCCCTGCACCTCGCGGGCCGGGCACTGCGCGGCGGCGACTGCTCCCTCGCCCTGGTCGGCGGCGTCGCCGTGATGGCGACGCCCGGCGCCCTGATCAGCTTCTCCCGTCAACGCGGCCTCGCCGAGGACGGCCGCTGCAAGGCCTTCTCGGACGACGCGGACGGCATGGGCATGGGCGAGGGCGTCGGCGTCCTGCTGCTGGAGCGGCTGTCGGACGCCCGGCGCAACGGGCACCCGGTGCTGGCCGTCGTCCGCGGCTCGGCCGTCAACCAGGACGGCGCCAGTAACGGGCTCTCCGCCCCCAACGGTCCGTCGCAGCAGCGGGTGATCCGGGCGGCGCTGGCGGACGCGGGGCTGTCGGCGTCCGAGGTGGACGTGGTGGAGGCGCACGGCACCGGCACCACGCTGGGCGACCCGATCGAGGCGCAGGCGCTGCTGGCCACCTACGGCCAGGACCGGCCCGCCGAACGGCCCCTGCTGGTCGGCTCCCTGAAGTCCAACCTCGGCCACGCCCAGGCGGCGTCGGGCGTGGCGGGGGTCATCAAGACGGTGCTGTCCATGCACCATGGGCAGGTGCCCCGAACCCTGCACGTGGGCAGGCCCTCCGGCCACGTCGACTGGACGCGCGGAGCGCTGGCCCTCGCGACCGAGCAGCAGCCCTGGCCGTCCCACGGTCGCCCCTTCCGGGCCGGTGTGTCCTCCTTCGGCCTGAGCGGCACCAACGTCCACGCCATCCTCGAACACACCCCCTCGGAGGACGACGGCCCGCCGGCCGGGCGCACCCCGCTGCCGGCGGTGCCCTGGCTGCTGTCGGCGAAGAGCCCGCGGGCGCTGCGCCTCCAGGCCGAGCGGCTGTGCCGCCACCTCGACGCGAGCCCCGTACCCGACCCGCGCGACATCGGGTCCGCCCTGCACGCGCGCACTGCCTTCGAGTACCGGAAGGCACTGATCGGAAACGGTGACCAACTCCCCGACCTGCTGGGCCGGATGGCCGACGACGAATCGGGAGGGTGGTCCGGGGACCGCACCGTCGACGGCCGTTCGGTGTTGGTGTTCCCGGGTCAGGGTTCGCAGTGGGTGGGGATGGCTGCGGGCCTGCTGGTCGGGTCGGGGGTGTTCGCGGGGCGGATGGCGGAGTGCGGGCGGGCTCTGGCGCCTTATGTGGACTGGTCGTTGGTGGAGGCGCTGGGTTCGGAGGCGCTGTTGGCGCGGGTGGATGTGGTGCAGCCGGTGCTGTGGGCGGTGATGGTGTCGCTGGCGGAGGTGTGGCGTTCGTTCGGTGTGGTGCCGGACGCGGTGGTGGGTCACTCCCAGGGTGAGATCGCGGCGGCGTGCGTGGCCGGTGGTCTGAGTCTGGAGGACGGGGCGCGGGTGGTGGCGCTGCGGTCCCGCGCGATCAGGGTGCTGGCAGGCCGGGGCGGGATGGCGTCGCTGCCGCTGCCGGTGGAGGTGGCCCGGGAGCGGATCGCCCCGTGGTCCGGCCGGCTGTCGGTGGCGGCGGTGAACGGTCCCTCGTCGACGGTGGTGTCGGGCGATGCGGACGCGGTGGCGGAGCTGGTCGGTGTCCTGGTCGCGGAGGGGGTGCGGGCGCGGCTGATCGAGGTCGACTACGCGTCGCACTCCGCGCACGTGGAGGAGATCCGCGAGCGCCTGCTGTCCGACCTGGAGGGCGTCAACCCCCTGTCCGCTTCGGTGCCGTTCTTCTCGACGGTGACGGGCGACTGGCTGGACACCGGGGCCCTGGACGCCGGGTACTGGTACCGCAACCTGCGGGAGACGGTCGAGTTCGGGCGGGCCACGGAGGCGTTGCTGGGGGAGGGTTTCCGGTTCTTCGTGGAGTCCGGCCCGCATGCGGTGCTGGGCGTGGCGGTGGGGGAGTCGGTGGAGGCCGCCGGCGTGGAGGCTGCGGTGCTGGGGACGTTGCGCCGGGGTGAGGGTGGCCCGGGGCAGGTGCTGCGTGCGGTGGGCCGTGCGTGGGAGCGGGGCTTGGCGGTGGACTGGTCGGGGGCGTTCCCGGAGGCGCGGCGCGTCGAGCTGCCGACGTACGCCTTCCAGCGCAGCCGCTACTGGCCCGAGCCGGCGCCGGTCACGGCGGCCGATGTGGGCTCCGCCGGGCTCGACCCGGCCGATCACCCCGTCCTCGGAGCGGCTGTCGAGCTCGCCGACACGGGTGAACTGCTGCTCAGCGGCCGGATCTCGCTGCACACCCACCCCTGGCTCGCCGACCACGCCGTGGCCGGTACGGTTCTGCTGCCCGGCGCGGCCTTCGCGGAGCTCGCCGTCCGCGCCGCGGACGAGGCCGGATGCCCCGTGGTGGAGGAACTGACGCTCCAGGCGCCGCTGTTGATACCGGCCGACACGGCCGTCCGGCTTCAGGTGCGGGTCGGCGCCGCGGATGCGCACGGCAGTCGCTCGCTGGGCCTGTTCTCCTGCCGGGTGGACGCGGCGACCCCGCAGTGGACCGCCCACGCGACCGGCGTGCTCACGTCCGACACCGCGACCCGCAAGCCGCCGCCCGCACCGGACGCCGCCGGCTCCTGGCCCCCGCCCGGCGCCGTCCCGATCCCCGTCGACGACCTGTACGAGCGGTTCCACGCCGCCGGTTACGGCTACGGGCCCGCCTTCCGCGGGCTCACCACCGCCTGGCGCCGGGACGACGAGATCTTCACCGAGGTACGCCTGCCCGAGGACCAGCACCGGTCCGCCTCCGCGTTCGGCGTGCACCCCGCCCTCCTGGACGCCGCCCTCCAGGGGCTGTTCCTGCGCGCTGGGCAGGGAACCGAACCGGGGCCGGACCGTCCCTCCGCCGGACTGCCGTTCTCCTGGAGCGGGGTCAGGCTGCACGCCTCCGGAGCCACCGCGCTCAGGGCGAGGCTGGGCTTCCGGCCGGACGGATCGGTGTCGATCGACGCGACCGACCCGAACGGCCTCCCGGTCGCGTCGGTCGAGGCGCTCGCCGTGCGCCGGATCGACCTCGACGCCCTCCGCCCGGTCGGCGGCCCGGAGTCCCTCTACCGGTTGCAGTGGTCGGAGGCGCCCGCCACCGCGCCCGCCGACCCGCTCGGGCCCTGGGCCGTCCTCGGCGGCCGGGAACTCTTCCCGGACGCTCACCCGGACCTCGCCGCGCTCGGCGCCGCGCTGGACGGGGGTGCGCCGTCGCCCGCCGCGGTGCTGGCCTGGTGCGACCGCACCACGGACCTCCCGTCCCCGCCCGGCGCCGCATCCGTGCACACCGCGCTGGACGACGCCCTGCGCCTCGTCCAGGACTGGCTGGCCGACTCGCGGTGGGAGGACGGCACCCGGCTCGTGCTCGTCACCCGGGGCGCGGTCTCCACGGCGGCGGGTGAGGAGGTCACCGACCTCACCGGCGCGGCGGTCCGCGGTCTCGTCCGCTCCGCCCAGTCCGAGCACCCGGACCGCTTCCTGCTGATCGACACCGACGACCCGGCCGCCGTGACCGGCCTGCTGCCTCGGGCGCTCGCCGGAACGGAGCCCCAGCTGGCGATCCGCGCCGGACGACTCCTCGCGGCCCGCCTCGTCAGGGCCACCGTCGCCACGGACCCGAACCCGGCCCCGGACACCCGCCCGGACCCGGGGGCACCGTCCGGCATCGCCGCGGCCGGGGGAACCGTCCTCGTCACCGGGGCCGGTGGCGCGCTCGGCGGCCTGGTGGCGCAGCATCTCGTGACCGCGCACGGCGTACGCGACCTGCTGCTCGTCGGCAGGCGCGGTGCGGACGCCCCGGGCCTGGCCGACCTCGCCGCCGAACTGCGCGGACTCGGCGCCCGGGTGGACGTTGAGGCCTGCGACGTCGCCGACCGGGACGCGCTCGCCGCCCTGCTCGCCGGCATCCCCGCAGAACGTCCGCTGAGCGCGGTCGTCCACGCGGCCGGCGTCCTGGACGACGGAACGGTCGAGTCGCTGACCCCTGCGCGGATGCGTCACGTACTGCGGCCCAAGGTCGACGCGGCCCTCAACCTGCACGCCCTCACCCGTGATCTGCCGTTGTCGGCCTTCGTCCTGTTCTCCTCCGCGTCCGCCACGGTGGGCAATGCCGGACAGGGCAACTACGCGGCCGCCAACGCCTTCCTCGACGCGCTCGCCCAGCACCGCCGGGCGCTGGACCTGCCCGGCCAGTCGCTCGCCTGGGGCCTGTGGGCGCGCCGCAGCACCATGACCGGCACGCTCACCGCCACCGACCTGCGGCGGATGTCCCGGGGAGGCGCCGCGGCCCTCGGCAGCGAGGAAGGTCTGGCGCTGTTCGACGCGGCGCTCGCCCTGGACGAACCGTTGCTCGTCCCGGTCAGGATCGACCTCGGCCGGCTCCGGACGGCGGCCCGCACCGCACCCGTCCCGCCCCTGCTCTCCGCCCTGGTCCCCGGCACCGCGCGCCGCCCCGCCTCCGGGGCGGACGCCGCCGAGGCGGACTCGCTGCGCCGCCGGCTGGCCGGCCTCACCCCGGAGGAACGCGTCGCCGCCCTGCTCGACCTGGTGCTGAGCCGGGGCGCCGACGTCCTCGGCCACGCCGGGGCGGGGGCCATCGACCCGGACCAGGCGTTCAAGGACCTCGGCTTCGACTCGCTCACCTCCGTCGAACTCCGCAACCGGCTCAGCGCCGCCACCGGCCGCCGGCTGCCCGCGACCCTGGTCTTCGACCACCCCACCCCGGCCGCCGTCGCCGGCTACCTCGCCGGGCGCCTGGTGCCCGACGGGCCGGGCGGCCCCGCCGCCGGGAAGGCCGCCGGGCGGCCGGGCCGGGCGGACCGCGAGGACCACGAGATCAGCTCCCTGCTCGCCGCGATCCCGCCCGCCGCACTGCGCCGGGCCGGTCTCCTCGACGCGCTCCTGGAGCTGGCCGACCGACCGGAGACACCGGCTCCCGCCGCCGACATCAGCGGCATGGGCGTGGACGAACTCGTCCGGATGGCTCTCGGCGGCGACCGTGACTGACCGACAGCCGCAGAAGGAGAAGTCCAACCCCATGCCCACCGACACGGACCAGGTGGTCGCCGCCCTGCGTGCCTCGCTGCTGGACAACCAGCGCCTGCGGCAGGAGAACCGGCGGCTCCGCGACGACTCCGCCGAGCCCATCGCCATCGTGGCGATGAGCTGCCGCTACCCCGGTGGCGTGCACACCCCGGAACAGCTGTGGGACCTGCTGGTCAAGGAGCGCGACGCGGTCTCGCCGTTCCCCACCGACCGCGGCTGGGACGTCGAGGGCGGCTTCGACACCGATCCCGACGCCCCCGGCACCTTCTACGTCCGCGAAGGCGGCTTCCTCCACGACGCGACCGGCTT
Source organism: Kitasatospora sp. NPDC056327 (assembly GCF_042261735.1). Classification (NCBI taxonomy): domain Bacteria; kingdom Bacillati; phylum Actinomycetota; class Actinomycetes; order Kitasatosporales; family Streptomycetaceae; genus Kitasatospora; species Kitasatospora sp. NPDC056327. The sequence continues at coordinate 85,928 of NZ_JBHJRC010000002.1, forward strand.
CGATCCCGGCTTCTTCGGCATCTCGCCGCGCGAGGCCCTGGCCATGGACCCGCAGCAGCGGCTGTTGCTGGAGGCGTCCTGGGAGGTGGTGGAACGCGCGGGCATCGACCCGACGACCCTGCGCGGCAGCCGCACCGGCGTCTACACCGGAGTGATCTACAGCGAGTACGGGTCCCGGCTCGGCCGGGTGCCCGACGAGGTCGAGGGTTTCCTCGGCACCGGCACCATCCCCAGCGTCGCCTCCGGCCGGATCGCCTACACGCTGGGCCTGGAAGGCCCGGCGGTCACCCTGGACACCGCCTGCTCGTCCTCCCTGGTCGCCCTGCACCTCGCCTGCCAGGGGCTGCGCTCCGGCGACACCACCCTCGCCCTGGCCGGCGGGGTGACCGTGATGTCCACCCCCGGCCTGTACGTCGGATTCAGCCGCCAGCGCGGTCTGGCACCCGACGGCCGCAGCAAGTCCTTCTCCTCCGCGGCGGACGGAGCCGGATTCGGGGAGGGCCTGGGCCTGCTCCTGCTGGAGCGGCTCTCGGACGCCCGGCGCAACGGGCACCCGGTGCTGGCCGTCGTCCGGGGCTCGGCCGTCAACCAGGACGGCGCCAGCAACGGGCTGACCGCCCCGAACGGGCCCGCGCAGCAGCGCGTCATCAACGACGCGCTCGCCCGGGCCGGCGTGGACCCGTCCGAGGTGGACATGGTGGAGGCGCACGGCACCGGCACCACCCTCGGCGACCCGATCGAGGCCCAGGCGCTGCTGGCCACCTACGGCCAGGACCGGCCCGCCGGGCGGCCGTTGCGGCTGGGCTCGCTGAAGTCCAACCTCTCCCACACCCAGGCCGCCGCGGGCGTCGGCGGGGTGATCAAGTCGGTGCTCGCCATGCGGCACGGCGTGATGCCGCGCACGCTGCACGTCGACCGGCCCTCGCCCCGCATCGACTGGACCGAGGGCGCCGTCTCCCTGCTCACCGAGGCCGCGCCCTGGCCGGAGAGCGGACGGCCGCGCCGGGTGGGGGTGTCCTCCTTCGGGGCCAGCGGGACCAACGCCCACGTCATCCTCGAACAGCACCTCGCCGCCCCGGCCGACACGGCGGCCGGCACCGACCTGGCGGCCACCGACGCGCCGGTCGACCGGCCCGCGACGCCGGAGCCGGTGCCCGCCGCCGTCCCCTGGATCCTGTCGGCGCGCACTCCGGAGGCGCTGCGCGCCCAGGCGGCGGCGCTGTACGAGCGGGTGGCGGCGGAGCCGGGCCTGAGCGTGGTGGACGTGGGTCATTCGTTGGCGGTGGGGCGTTCGCGCTTCGCGGAGCGGGCGGTGGTGGTGGGGTCGGACCGGGACGAGTTGCTCGCCGGTGTCGCCGCCCTGTCGCGGGGCGTGGGCTCGGCGGACGTGGCGGTCGGCAGCGGGGCGCTCCCCGGCCGTTCGGTGCTGGTGTTCCCGGGTCAGGGTTCGCAGTGGGTGGGGATGGCTGCCGAGCTGCTGGTCGGGTCGGGGGTGTTCGCGGGGCGGATGGCGGAGTGCGGGCGGGCTCTGGCGCCCTTCACCGATTGGTCGTTGACGGAGGCGCTGGGTTCGGAGGCGCTGCTGTCGCGGGTGGATGTGGTGCAGCCGGTGCTGTGGGCGGTGATGGTGTCGCTGGCGGAGGTGTGGCGGTTCTTCGGTGTGGTGCCGGACGCGGTGGTGGGTCACTCCCAGGGTGAGATCGCGGCGGCGTGTGTGGCGGGTGGTCTGAGTCTGGAGGACGGGGCGCGGGTGGTGGCGCTGCGTTCGCGTGCGGTGGGGGCTTTGGCGGGCCGGGGCGGGATGGCGTCGGTGCCCCTGCCGGTGGGGGTGGCCCGGGAGCGGATCGCCCCGTGGTCCGGCCGGCTGTCGGTGGCGGCGGTCAACGGTCCCTCGTCGACGGTGGTGTCGGGCGACGCCGACGCGGTCACCGCCCTGGTGGAGGAACTCCTGGAGGAGGGGGTGTGGGCGACCCGCATCGATGTCGACTACGCCTCGCACTCCGCGCACGTGGAGGAGATCCGCGAGCGCCTGCTGTCCGACCTGGCGGGCATCACCCCCCTCCCCGGTGCGGTGCCGTACTACTCCGGCGTGACCGGCGGCCTGCTGGACACCGAGGCCCTGGACGCCGGGTACTGGTACCGCAACCTGCGGGAGACCGTGGAGTTCGAGCGGGCGACCCGCGCGCTCCTCGCGGCCGGGCACCGCGTCTTCATCGAGTCCAGCCCCCAGCCCGCCCTCATGTACTCGATCGAGGACACGGCCGCCGACGCGGGCGCCCCGGAGACGCTGCTGCTCGACACCCTGCGGCGCGGGGCCGGAGGGCTTCGCCGGCTCCAGCTCGCCCTCGGAGGGGCACATGTCCGGGGCCTGCGCGTCGACTGGGACCGGCTGTTCGCGGGAACCGGCGCCCAGCGGGTGGACCTGCCCACCTACGCCTTCCAGCGGCGCCGCTACTGGCTCGACGCCCCGCCGCCGGCCCGGGACCAGGCGGCCGCCGGCCAGTCCGCCGTGGACCACCCGCTGCTCGGCGCCGCGGTCGAACTGCCCGACGACGCGGGCGTCCTCTTCACCGGGCGGCTCTCCGCGGCCACGCACCCCTGGCTCGTCGACCATGCCGTGGCCGGAGCCGTGATCGTGCCCGGCGCGGCCCTCGTGGAGCTGGCCGTGCACGTGGGCAGCCGCCTCGGCTGCGCCCTCGTGGAGGAACTGACCCTCGCCGCTCCGCTGCTGCTGCCCGGCGACGCCGCCGACGACCACGCCGTGCACCTGCGCGTACGGGTGGGCGCCGACGACGGCACGGGACGGCGCCCGGTGGAGTTCCACTCCCGGCCCGAGGCCACCGCCGACGCCGGCGACCGGCCCTGGACCCGCCACGCGACCGGCACGGTCGCCCCCCGGGACCTCCCGGCCGACCGGGCCGAACCGGCCGGCACCTGGCCCCCGCCCGACGCCGTCCCGCTGGACGTGGACGAACTGTACGGGCAGCTGGAAGCCCGGGGCGTCGCCTACGGCCCGGCATTCCGGGGCCTGCGGGCCGCCTGGCGCACCGCGGACGCGATCCACGCCGAGGTGGCCCTGCCCGAAGGCCTCCTCGGCGCGGGAGCGGAAGGCTTCGGGCTGCACCCGGCCCTCCTGGACGCGGCCCTCCAGACGGTCGGTCTGCGCGAAGGCACCGCGACCGCGGAGTCCGCCGACGGCGTCCCCCTGCCGTTCTCCTGGCAGCGCGTGGCGATCGAATCCTCCGACGCGACGGTCCTGCGCGTCCGGCTGCGCCCCGACGGACCCGACGCCGCCACCGCGTGGATCACCGATCCCTCGGGGCGGACCGTGGCGACGGTCGGCTCGCTCACCCTGCGCACGGCCTCCACCGCCGCACTGCGGGCGTCCACCGGTTCCGTCTTCCACGTCGGCTGGACGCCGGTCACCGCCGTGCCCGGCCCGCGCCCGGTCACCCGCTGGGGCCTCCTCGGCCCCCGGGACGAGCGGCTGCTGCCTGCCTCCTTCCCCGTCGAACCCCTCTCCGCGGCACCCGACGCGATGCTGCTGACCTGCCCCCCGTCCGCAGGCACCCCGTCCGCAGGCACCGCGGCCGCAGGTACCGTGACCGCGGACACCCCCGCCCCGGACGCGGACGCGGACCCCGCGGCGGTGCACGCGGTCGTGGCCGGGGTCCTCGACCGCCTCCGGGCCCACCTGGCCGACGACACCACCGCCCGCACGCCCCTGGTGGTGCTCACCCGGGGCGCGACCGGCCCGTTCGGGGCGCGGCCGAAGCCGGCGGATCTCGGCGCGGCGGCCGTCTGGGGCATGCTGAGGGCCGCTCAGCTCGAACACCCCGAGCGGTTCGTGCTGCTGGACACCGAAGGGCCGGCCCCGGACGGTCTCGGCGACGCGCTCGCCGACCTCCTGGCCACCGGTGAGCCGCAGGCGGCCCTGCGCGGCGGCGTCCTGTACGCGCCCCGGCTGACACGGCCGTCGGGCACCAGCACCTCCGGGACCGCCCCCGGGGACCGGTCGGCCGGCGCGTTCGGGCCGCCCACGGGGACGGTACTGCTGAGCGGCGGTGGCGCTCTCGCGGCCGTTCTGGCACGCCATCTGGTCGCCGTCCACGGGGTGCGCCACCTCCTCGTGCTGAGCCGCCGGGGTGCGGACGCTCCCGGCATGCCGGAGCTGACGGCGGAGCTGGCCGGGGCCGGCGCCGAACTGACCGCCCTCGGCTGCGACGTGTCCGACCGCCGGGCCCTGGCGGCCGCCCTGGCGTCCGTCCCGGAGAGCCGTCCGCTGTGTGCCGTGGTCCACACCGCCGGAGTGCTCGACGACGGCCTGCTGGACGGGCTGACGGGGGAACGGACGACCGCCGTCCTACGGCCCAAGTTCGACGCCGCCCACCACCTCGACCGGCTGACGCGCGGAGCGGACCTCTCCGCGTTCGTCCTCTTCTCCTCCGCCGCAGGTGTGCTGGGCAGCCCCGGTCAGGCGTCCTACTCGGCCGCCAACGCCGCGCTCGACGCCCTGGCCGCGGAACGCCGAAGGCTCGGGCTCCCCGGTCTGTCCCTGGCGTGGGGGCCCTGGGAGCGGGTGAGCGGGATGACGGCGGAGCTCGGCGGCCCCGAACGGCGGCGCATCGACCGGCGCGGAGCCCGTGGTCTCTCCGACGAGGAGGCCATGGCCCTGCTGGACGCCGTGTGCGCCGCGGACGCCCCGCCCGGGGACGGGAGCCCCGTCGTCCTCGCCCGTCTCGACCTGACCGTGCGCGGCGACGGCGCGGTGCACCCGATGCTGGGCTCCCTGGTCCGGCGCAGCCCCGCCGCGCCGACCGGAGCGGCCGGGACGCCGACCGCCGCCGCGGCCCTGCGGCACCGGCTCGACTCCGCCCCCGGTGCGGAGGAACGCGAGCTGGTCCTGCGCGAACTCGTCCTCGCCCAGGCCGCCGAGGTCCTCGGCCACACCGACGCCGGGGCGCTGTCCGCGACGGTCCCCTTCCTCTCCGTCGGATTCGACTCGCTGACGGCGGTCGAGCTCCGCAACCGGCTGGCCGCCGTCACCGGACTGCGGTTGCGGCCCTCCGCCGTCTTCGACAGCGGAACCCCCGCCGCGCTCGCGGCGCGCCTCGCCGCCGAGGCCCGGACGGAGGACACCCCCCGGCCCGGAACGGCACCCCTGGCCGGAACCGGAGCCGGAGCCGGAGCCGGCGCGTCCGACGACGCGGACACCGACCCGGTGAGCGTGCTGTTCCGCCAGGCCTGCGCACTCGGCCGGATCGACGAGGGCATCGCCCTGCTCAAGAACGCCTCCGCCCTGCGTCCGGCCTTCCCCGGCGGCGACGACCTCGCGGCCGCCGGCACCGGCCCGCGGCTGCTGCGTCTGAACGAGCGCGCCGACGCCCCCGTGCTCGTCTGCTTCGGCTCCGTCGTCGCCCTCGGCGGCGCCCACCAGTACGCCCGCTTCGCCTCCTGCTTCCGGGACCGCTACGCAGTCGCCGCCCTGGACGCCCCCGGATTCGCCCCCGAGGAGGAACTGCCCGCCGACATGTCGGCCGTGCTGGACTTCCAGGCGGCGACCCTGCTCCGGGAACTGCCGGGACGGACACTCGTCCTGGCCGGGTCCTCCTCCGGCGGCACGCTCGCCCACGGCGTGGCCGCCGCGCTGGAGCGGCGCGGCGAGGGCCCGGCGGCCGTGGTGCTGCTGGACACCTACCTCTCCGACAACCAGGGCATCACCCAGTTCAACGACGTCCTGCTGGGCGGCATGTTCGCCCGCGAGGACCGGGCGGCCCCGATGGACGGAACCCGGCTGACCGCGATGGGCGGCTACTTCCGTCTGCTCGACGACTGGAAACCCCCGGCGGTCCGCGCCCCGCTGCTGCTGGTCCGCGCCTCCACTCCGCTCGGCCGCCCGTCCGCCGAAGCCGGTGACTGGCGCTCGTCCTGGGCCGGTGCCGACACCGTCGTCGACGTTCCCGGCGACCACTTCTCGATCATGGAACAGCATGTCGCGACCACCGGCGACGCCGTCGCCGACTGGCTCGGCACCGTCCTGCGCACCCCCGACGACCTGTGAAGACGAAGGAGAACCCGTTGACCACGGCCCCGTACGACGATCCCTCCCCGCGGCACGCCCTCACCGTGCTGGGGGCCGGGGTGATGGGCGTCGGAATCACCGCCCTCGCCCTGGGACACGGCCTGCCGGTCCACCTGGTCGACGTCGACCGGGAACGACTCGACCGCGCCGTGGACCTGATCGACGGCGAACTCCGGCTGGCCGAGCTGATGGGCGCCCTGCCCGCCGGGACGGAAACCGGCACCCTGGTCACCGACACCTCGCTCAAGGCCGCCGCCGGCGCCACCGCCGTGGTCGAGGCGGTCACCGAGAACGCCGCGATCAAGGCCGCCGTCCTGTCCGAGGTCTCCGGACTGGTCCGGCCCGGAACCCTGCTGATCACCAACACCTCCTCCATCCCGGTCGACGAACTGGCCGGGGCCCTGGAGCGGCCGGAGGAACTGGTCGGCACCCACTTCATGAACCCGCCCTACCTGATCGGAACCGCCGAGGTGGTCCGCGGCGCCCGGACCGGGGCCCCCGCGATGGCCGCCGTGGCGGCCCTGCTCACGGCGCTGCGGCGCCGGGCAGTGGTCGTCCGGGACGCACCCGGCTTCGTGACGAGCCGGATCCTGCACCCGATGATCAACGACGCGGCCCGGGTCGTGGAGGAGGGCACGGCGACCGCCGAAGACGTCGACGCCCTGATGCAGGGCTGCCTGGGGCACCCCACCGGGCCGCTGCGCACCGCGGACCTGATCGGCATCGACAACCTGGTCGACTCCCTCACCGTGCTCCACGAACGCACCGGCGACGACGGCTGCCGGCCCGCCGAACTGCTGCTCCGGCTGGTCCGCGAGGGCCGGCTGGGCCGCAAGTCCGGGCGCGGCTTCTACGACTACACCTGATCACCCCGACGAGGAGACGGACATGACCACAGCGAACACGCCCAACACCCAGGACCTGGAGAAGGAGCTGCTGGGGTTCCTGGAAGGACGCACCGGAACCGCCTGGGACGCCGACACCGACCTGTTCGGCGCCGGCGGCCTGTCCTCCCTGTTCGCCATGCAGGTGGTGGTGCACCTGGAGAAGACCTACGCCATCGCGGTCCGCGGCGCGGACCTGCGGCTGGACAACTTCCGCACCGTACGGCGGATGGCGGAGCTGGTGGACCGGCTCCGGGTGCCCGCCGCCGGGGGCCTCGATGGGTGAGGACCTGAGCGGCGCCATGACGTCCGTCGCCCTGCGGGTCGGCGACCTGGCGCAGGAGTGGGACCGGACCGGTCTCATCCCGCTGGACCTGCTCCGCGAACTGGGCGCCGAGGGCCGGCTGTGCGCCGAGGTCCCGGAACAGTACGGCGGCTGGGGGCTCAGCAGCGCGCACAGCGGCGCGTACACCGCGCACGTGGGTGGCCTGTGCAGCTCGCTGCGCAGTGTGATGACCTCCCAGGGCATGGCCGCATGGACCATCCAGCGCCTGGGCACCGCCGAGCAGTCGGCCGCCCACCTCCCCCGCCTGACCGGCGGCGCACTGGCGGCGGTCGGCTTCAGCGAACCCGGCGCCGGCAGTGACCTCGCGGCGATGGCGACGACCGTCCGCCGCGAAGGCGACGCGGTCGTCGTCGACGGGCACAAGAAGTGGGTGACCGCCGCCCACTACGCCGACCTGCTGGTCGTCGTCGGCCGCCAGGAGGACGGCGCGGTGGCCGTCGTGGTGCCCGCCGACACGCCCGGCGTCCGCATCGAGCGGATCGCCGACCCGCTCGGCTGCCGCGCGGCCGGGCACGCGGACGTGCACCTCGACGGGGTGCGGCTGCCGGCCGACAGCGTGCTGGGCGGTCACGGCCTGCCGCCCGCCCTGCTGGTGACGACCGCGCTGGCCTACGGGCGGATGTCCGTCGCCTGGGGGTGCGTGGGCATCCTGCGGGCCTGCCTGGCGGCGGCCACCGCACACGCCGCCGCCCGGGAGCAGTTCGGCAGACCGCTCGCGGAGCACCAGCTCGTCGCCGGGCACCTCGCCGATCTCTACGTGGCCGAGCAGGTGGCCGCGCGGGCCTGCGAGCACGCCAGCCGCTGCTGGGACGAAGGGTCGCCGGACCAGGTGGTGGCGACCGTACTGGCCAAGCACGTCAGTGCGACCCAGGCCGCCCGGGGCGCGGCGACGGCCGTCCAGGTCCTGGCCTCGGCCGGGGCCCGGGACGGGCACGCGGTGGCCCGGGCGTACCGGGACGCCAAGCTGATGGAGATCATCGAGGGCAGCAACGAACTGTGCCGGCTGATGCTGGCACAGCACGCCCTCTCCGCCCCGGGGGCACCGTGAGCGGGCCCGCGGCCGACGAGACGAGGAAGGACGACATGGCCGAGACCGTCAAGTGCCTGGTCTGGGACCTGGACGACACCCTCTGGCAGGGCACCCTGCTGGAGGACGGCGAGGTGCACCTGCCGGACGAGGTGCGCAAGGTGGTGATCGAGCTCGACTCCCGCGGCATCCTCCAGTCGGTCGCCAGCCGCAACGACCACGAGCACGCCTGGGCCCGGCTGGAGGCGTTCGGCGTGGCCGAGTACTTCGTCCTGCCGGAGATCGGGTGGGGCGCCAAGTCCGAGTCGGTGCGGCGGATCGCCGACCGGCTGAACTTCGCGCTCACGACCATCGCCTTCGTCGACGACCGACCCACCGAACGTGCCGAAGTGGCCTTCCACCTGCCCGACGTGCGGTGCTACCCGGCCGAGCAGGTCCTCGCCCTCCCCGAACTCGCCGAGTTCTCCCCCGCGACCAGCACCGTCGACTCCCGGCGGCGCCGCCAGATGTACCAGGCGGGTTTCCGCCGCGAGGCCGAGCGGGCGGCGGCCCCCGGCTCCGACGAGGAGTTCCTGCGTTCCCTGGACCTGCGGATGCGCATCGGCCGGGCCACCGGTGAGGAGCTGTCCCGGGTCGAGGAACTCACGCTGCGCACCAGCCAGATGAACGCGACCGGGGTGCACTACCCGGACGAGGTGCTGCGGGGCCTGATCACCGACCCCCGGCACGAGGTCCTGGTGGTCACCCTCACCGACCGGTTCGGCCCGCACGGCGCGGTCGGAGTCCTGCTGCTGGAACGGCACCCGGGCCTGTGGCACCTCAAGCTGCTCGCCACCTCCTGCCGGGTGGTCGCCTTCGGCGCCGGTGCGACCCTGCTGAACTGGCTGGCCGACGCCGCGGCCCGGTCCGGGGTACACCTGGTCGCCGACTTCCGGGCGACCGAACGCAACCGGATGATGGAGATCGCCTACCGGTTCGCGGGCTTCGAGGGCCTGGACGAGGCACCGTGCCCGTGCGCCGCCGTCCTCGCACCGGCGCCGGAGGACACCGGGTTCCAGCGCCTGCACCTGGCCCCCGCGCCGCGCGTGGTGTCCACCGTCATCGACGTGGACGCACCCGATCTGAACGCGCCGGAAGGGGGCCCGGGGACGTCGTGACCGCCGCGGCGGCCGGCGCTCCCGGGCCCCGGCCCGCCGCCCTCAGCGCTTGCGGACGAGGGTGATCCCGTCGGCCATCACCAGCAGCGAAAGCTCCACCCGGGGGTCCTCGTGCAGCAGCCGGTTCAGGGCCCGGACCCCGGCGGTGTCCGGGTCCACGGCGTCCGGATCGGCGACCCGGCCGAAGAAGAGGGTGTTGTCGACCACGATCAGACCACCGGTGCGCAGCAGGGTCAGCGAGCTCTCGTAGTAGCGGACGTAGTTGGCCTTGTCCGCGTCGATGAACACCAGGTCGAAGCTCTCCGGCCCGCGCTCCGCGAGCAGTGCGTCCAGGGTCGCGGCGGCGTCGCCGATCCGCAGGTCGATCCGGGAGTCGACCCCGTCCCGCTTCCAGAAGTCGGCGCCGACGGCCGGCCACCGGTCGTCGATGTCGCAGGACACCAGCACCCCGTCGGCCGGGAGCGCGCGGGCCATGCACAGGGTGCTGTAGCCGGTGAAGGTGCCGATCTCCAGCACCGTTCGTGCCCCCGTCAATCCGACGAGCAGGGAGAGCAGTTGGCCCTCCTCCGCCATCACCTGCATGGCGGTCCCGCCGGGAAGGTCCGCGGTGGTCTCCCGAAGTTCCCTGAGCAGGTCGTCGTCGCGGAGGGAGACCTCCCGGACGTAGGCGAGCAGGTCGGGAGTGGCTGCTGTCTGGTCGGCCATGGCGAGGGGGTCCTCTCGAAGGAGATCGGGTCGAAGGGGGGCGGGTCGAAGGAGGTCGGGTCACGGGGGATCAGGGCGCGGGGGATCGGGCCGAGCGGACCGGGGCCGCTCCGGGGGCCCGTCGCGGGGCCGCCGGGACGGTCACCCGGCGCGCATGTACGGGTGGTCGTGCTGCCGAACGGCGACCTCCTGCGCCCGCTCACGGGCGTACGCCCGCAGCAGCTCGTCCAGCCGGTAGCGGCCCCCCACCGGCGCGTCCAGCAGGTTCGCCTCGACCAGGGATTCCAGGGCCTCCTCGGCCTGTGCCTCGGAGCAGCCGAGCATCACCGCGACCCGGCTGCTGGAGACCGAACAGGCTCCGGCGGCCCCCAGCGCGGTGAACACCTCGGCCGGGTCGACCCCGGTCGGGGCCGTCCGCCGGAGCCCGGCGTGGTCGGCGTCGAGGCAGGGCCGGACACCGAGGTCGCCGGCACACAGTTCGTCCAGCAGCCGCGGGGCCTCCGTGAGCCGCCGGGCGAAGTGCCCGATGCTCCAGTGCGGACGCTCCAGCAGGCGGGTTCCCGAGATCCGGATCGCCAGCGGCAGGCCCGCGCAGACCGTCAGCACCGAACGGGCCGCCCGCGGCTCGGCGCCGACCCTGGCCGGGCCGACGATGCTGCCCAGCAGTTCCAGCGACCCGGCCTCGTCCAGGGGGCCGAGCAGAAGGGTGCGCGCCCCGTCCAGATCGGCGAGCCGCCGCCGGCTCGTCACCAGGAGCCTGCTGCCCCCGCTGCCCGGTATCAGCGGCCGCACCTGCGCGGTGCTGGAGGCGTTGTCGAGCACCACCAGCAGACGGCGGCCCGCGGTGAGCGAGCGGTAGAGGCTCTCCCGTTCCGGCTCCTCCTCGGGTATCTCGTCCCGGGGGACACCGAGGTCCGCCAGGAACCGCGGCAGCACCGCCCGGGCGGTCAGCGGCCGCGCGGCCCCGCCGAGATCCGCGTAGAGCTGACCGTGCACCGAGGAAGCGCGTACGGCGTGCGCCGCGTGCAGGGCCAGCGCGCTCTTGCCGACACCGCCCCGGCCGGTCACCACCGCCGTCGCCACCATGCCCGCGGGCATCGTGCCGTCGGCGAGGAAGTGCTGCAGCCGCGCCAGCGCGGCGGAGCGGGCCGACAGCGGCAGCGGCACCGAGGGAAGCTGTGCCGGACTCGGCCAGCAGGACCTCTCCCGGACGGTGACCGGCATCGTCGTGACGGCCGCCTCCGGGGCCGCGGGGGGCTGCTCCGGCGGTCCGGGGGCGCGGGGCCGGTCGTGGGCCGAGAGGATGTTGCGGTGGACCTCGCGCAGTTCGGCGCCCGGTTCGGCGCCGAGCTGCTCGACGAGCAGTACCCGGGTGCGCCGGTAGAGGTCCAGGGCCTCCGACTGCCGTCCCGAGCGGAACAGCGCCAGCATCAGCTTGCCCACCAGGGCCTCCCGCAACGGGTGCTTCCGCACCAGCCGCACCAGCTCCGGCACGACCTCGGAGTGCCTCAGCAGCGCCAGCTCCGCGTCGAAGCGCAGTTCCATGGTCTGCAGGCGGAGCTCCTGGAGGTAGCGGCCCTCGACGTCGCGCAGCGTCCGCGACGGGATGTCCACCAGCGGCTCCTCGCGCCAGAGGGCCAGGGCCTCGGTCAGCTCGGCGGAGGAGCCCTCCAGGTCACCGCGCTCGGCCAGCTCCGCCGCGCGCCGGCGGTGGGCCGTGAACTGTCCGAGATCGCTCTCCTGCTCGTCGAGTTCGAGGAGGTAGCCGGGCGCCCGGGTGAGGATCCTGCCGGAGGCGTGCTTGCCCAGCGACTGCCGCAGGCGCATCACGTAGGTGCGGACGGTCGCGGCGGCGCTCGGCGGCGGGGCGTCGTCCCAGACGTACCCGGCGATCCGGTCGACCGAGATCACCCGGTTGGCGTTGAGGAGGAGTGCCGCCATGACCACGCGCTGCCTCGGCGCCGACACGTGCACCTCACGCGCGTTCAACCGGACGGAGAGCGGGCCCAGCAGCAGGAAGTTCAACGGGAGTCCTCTTCATCGCGCGACCGGTGGGCAAGACAGCCTCCAGCGTCTTGGGTGGCCATGTGCGGGTCAACGCGGTCCTGTCGTATCTAGGTGTATTCCTAGAGCACAGGTCTTGCGCTCGTGCCGGGTTTACGCTGCGCGGCACCGTCGCGGCAGCCGGGCCCGGGCCGCGCGGCGCCCCTCCTTCCCGGCCGGACCCGCCGCGCGCGGCGGGGGTCCGGGCCGTCGCCCCCGGGCCGCGGCCGGGCGGGGTCCCCGGATTGCGCCGCACCGCGGCGTTCTCACCATTCGCCGAAGAAACGGCCGGAATTGAATCCGGACATGAGTGGCCGGATGTGCTCCGGTGCATACTTGCTGACATTCCGAGGTGCATGGCAGGCTGTCATATGCCGTGCCCGTGACCCGCCGATCGCCGTCGATCGGAGCCCCCCGTATCGGCAAGTGCCGGTCGGCCCGCCGGCACCGAGGATGTGCCGCGCGGTTACCGTGCCCTGCCCGCCGGAACCGTGCGGATTCCGAGAAAGGAATGAAAGGCCGACATGACCTCCCTCTCCTTGGACAGCGACCTGTGGTGCCGTCGCTTCCACCCCTCACCGGCGGCCACCCGCCGACTGGTCTGCTTTCCGCACGCCGGCGGCTCGGCGAGTTTCTACTTCCCGGTGTCCGCCGCGCTGTGCGGCCCGGTCGACCTCCTGGCGGTGCAGTACCCCGGCAGGCAGGACCGCCGGGAGGAACCCGGTGTCCAGGACCTGCACCGCATGGCCGACGAGGTGGCCGGAGCGCTGCGCCGCTGGGACGACCTCCCCCTGACCCTCTTCGGGCACAGCCTGGGCGCGCTCGTCGCCTTCGAGGTGGCCCGGCGGATCGAGCGCGCGGGCGGCCGGGTCGACCACCTCTTCGTCTCCGGCCGAAAGGGGCCGTCCGCCGACGGGCCCGAGCTCTCCCACCCGCGCGACGACGAGGGCATCCTGGCCGAGGTCAGGGCCATGAGCGGCACCGACGCCCGGCTCCTGGAGGACGAGGAGGTGCTGGGGATGGTGCTGCCCGCGCTACGCGGCGACTACCGGGCCCTGGGGGCCTACCGGGCCGATCGGGACGCCGCGGTCACCTGCCCGGTCACCGCCCTGGTCGGGGACCAGGACGCCTGGACACCGGTCCCGGAGGCAGGACGCTGGCGTGACCGCACGACGGGGGAGTTCGACCTCAGGGTCTTTCCCGGTGGGCACTTCTACCTGAACAGCCGGGCGGACGAGGTGACCGGCCTGCTCCGCGACCACCTGGCCGGCCCGCTGCGGACCTGAGACGACGACACGGAAGGGGGGCCGAGAAGTGACACCGTCGGCGATCTCCGAGGAGATCGAGCCCGCGCGGCGGCCGCCGCGGTCCGAGGCCGCTGACAAGGCACGTCCGGCGGGTGGGGGCCCGTCCGGCGGCACGGACGTCCGGCGGCTGACCGCCGTGGACGCACGCATCCTGGAGGGGGTGGCGGTCGGCATCTCGACCGCGAGGCTGGCCGCGTCGCTGTACCTGAGCCGACAGGGCATCGAGTACCGCATCGGGCTGATGATGCGCCGTTTCCAGGCCGCGAACCGACCCGCTCTGATCTCGCGGGCACACTCCCTCGGTGTGCTGAGCGTCGGCTCGTGGCCGCCCCGCGTCCTCCCGGAATTCCTTGAGTCCCGGACGGGGGCGGGACGCACCGGTCCGTGATTTCCCCCCGTACGCTCCCTCCGGGAGGGCGGGACGGACGGAAATCCCCTTTCCGAGGGCGGGAAGACATTCCTTCGGTGCGCTTCCGGATATTCTGCCAGACCCGGATATCGTATCGATATCGCGCCGCGAGACCGGTTCCCGGACCGTCCGGTCGAATGCGATTCCGCGGCATTGTGCGGCCGGGCCACTTCTGCTGCACTGTGCGTGGGCCGCACCACCGCCCCCTCCTTTCACACCGATTCAGAGGAGCTGTCATGAGTCTGGGGTACCTGTTCGGCGGCGGCGTCGGGACCGAGCCGCACGGCCTGGAGCTCTACCGCACCTACGAGGTCGTGCGGGGCTGGTACGAACAAGTCTCCGAGTGGACCGGGCTGACGGTCGGGCAGATCCTGGAGGAGGACCTCCCGACCGCCCAGGAGGAGCGCCAGAGCGTCGGCACGGTCCGGGAGGCCGCTCTCGCGATCGGCGTGCACGACGTCCTCGCCTCCTTCAACCTGCGGCCGGCGGCCATCGGCGGCCTGAGCCTCGGCGCGATGACCGCCAGTTGCCTCGCCGGATCGCTGGGGCGACGGGAACTGTTCGAGATGCTGGCCGGCTCCCGCGACACCCCGGAACCGTCCGCCGAGGACCCGCAGCAGGGGATAGCCATCGCCTTCGGCCCCCTCGGCGAGGGCGCCCCCTCCCACCCCGGCGAGAACGTCCCCGGCGTCTACCTCGCGGGCGACTTCGGCCCCACGGCCGACGGCACCCGGCGCATCATGATGCTCGCCGGCCACGCCGAAGCGCTCGCCGCGCTCGCCGCCGAGGTCCCGCCGGGAACGGTCGTACCGCTCCCGGGACGCACCATCGCCGTCCACACCCCGCTGCGCCGGCCCTACCGCGACTTCATGGCCCCGCGCATCGACGCGATCCCCTTCACCGACCCCGGGATCCCCCTGCTGTCCTGCCTGGAGCCCAAGGTCCTGCGCACCGCGGCCGACGTCAGGGACCTCTTCCAGCGCAACTCCACGGACCCGATCAGCCTGGTCGACGTCTACGCCGGGATGAAGGAGCAGGGCGTACGGCTCGGGCTGGTGATGGGCCCCTCGATCCCCGAGGGTATCCTCGCCTTCCCCTTCCCGGTGGTCCACATCGAGCAGCCCGAGCACATCGAGCAGGCCCTGACCACCGCCTACGACCTCGGCATCGACCTCACCGGCGCCCCGGCCCTGTCGTGACCGCCGCCACGGCCGCCACCGGCGCCGACCCGGACGCCCAGATCGCGCGATGGCTGGACACCGACCTCGACGAGTGGACCCGCACCGTGGTCCGACGGCACTTCGACCCGGTGCACGGAAGCCCCTACTGGCTCGGGCAGGCCCCCCGGCTGGACTTCGACCCCCGCGACATCACCCGCTACGACCAGCTCGGAGCCTTCGGCCCGTTCCCGCTCGACCGGCTGCGCGCGGAGGACCCCGCGGACCTCGTCCCGCTGTCGGTGCCCCGGCCGCTCGCCGGGCGGGTCTGGGACAGCGGAGGCACCACCGGAACCCCCTGCCGGGCGTTCTACACCCCCGACATGCTGCTGCACCGGGCGCTCTGGCGCCGCTGGTCCTTCGTGCGGGAGGGCTTCGAGCCGGGCCGCACCTGGCTGCAGGCCACCCCCACCGGGCCGCACCTGATCGGGAACGGCGTCCGGGAGGTCTCCGAGCTCCACGCCGGCCAGGTGTACGCCGTGGACATGGACCCCCGCTGGGTGAAGCGCCTCATCCGGGCGGGACGCCTGTCCGAGGTCGGCGACTACACCACCCACCTGCTGGAGCAGATCACCGACGTCCTCAAGCAGGGCCGGGTCCACTACCTCAACACCACCCCGGCCCTCTTCCAGGCGCTCCGCCAGCAACGGCCCGAACTGGTCGCCGGTCTCGACGGCGTGCGCCTGAGCGGCACCCAGATCAGCGCCGACATGTACCGGGCCTTCACCGCCGCCCTGGAGGGCGGGATCTGCGGGCTGACCTACGGCAACACCTTCGGCAACGCCGCCTGCCTGGACATCGAGCGGGACGGCGAGCTGATCAGCTACGTGCCGAACTACCCGCAGGTCACCATGGCGGTGGTCGACAAGGGGGACCACTCGACCCCGGTCGCCCCCGGCCAGGTCGGCCGGGTGCGGCTCACGGTCCTCCACGAGGACCTCTTCCTCCCCAACATCCTGGAACGGGACCAGGCCCTCCGTCACCCGACGGACCACTGGCCGACCGACGGCGTCGCCAACGTCCGCCCCCTCCAGACCACCAGCTCGTCCCCCGAGGGCCTCTACTGAACCGTCGCCCCGGCGCGACGGCGGGCGGCAGGGGCGTCCGCCCC
>NZ_JBHJRC010000003.1:0-94868 GCF_042261735.1 Kitasatospora sp. NPDC056327
CTTGGGGGCGTTCCCGGGGGGGCCGGCCCCCCCCCCGCGGGCCCGGGGGGGGCGGGCCCGGGGGCCGCGCCGGACGGCGGGGTCGGCGGACCGGTCCGCCGCTGGGCCGACGGCGCGGGCCCGGACGGCGGCTTCCTCGACGCCGTGGACGCCTTCGACGCGCCGTTCTTCGGGATCTCCCCGCGCGAGGCCGCCCTGATGGACCCGCAGCAGCGGCTCTTCCTGGAGGCCTGCTGGCACGCCGTCGAGGACGCCGCGATCGACCCGCGCACCCTCGCGGGCTCCCGCACCGGGGTGTTCGTCGGAGCCACCCTCAGCGACTACACCGAACTGCTCACCCGCAGCGGCGACACCGCCCACGGCCACCTGGCCACCGGCAACGTGCACAGCCTGATCGCCAACCGGGTCTCCCACCAGCTCGACCTGCGCGGCCCCAGCGAGGCGGTGGACACGGCCTGTTCCAGCTCCCTCGTCGCCCTGCACCACGCGGTGGCGGCACTGCGCTCCGGCGGCTGCGAACTGGCCCTGGCCGGCGGTGTCAACGTCCTGCTCGCATCCACCTACTTCGACGCGCTGGGCAACGCCGGCATGCTCTCCCCGACCGGCCGCTGCCACGCCTTCGACCGCGCCGCCGACGGCTTCGTGCGCGGCGAGGGCGTCGGCGCCGTCCTGCTGAAGCCGCTCGCCCGGGCCCTGGCCGACGGCGACCCGGTGCTCGCGGTGATCCGCGGCACCGCCGTCAACCACGGCGGGCGGGCCCACTCGCTGACCGCGCCCCGACCCTCCGCGCAGGCCGCGGTGGTCACGGAGGCGCTGCGGGACGCGGGGGTGTCGGCGGCCTCGCTGGGCTACGTCGAGACCCACGGCACCGGAACGGCGCTCGGCGACCCGATCGAGATCGAGGGGCTTCGGCTGGCGCTCGGCACGGGCGACCGGCCGGCCGCCGGAACCGTGCTGGGCGCGCTGAAGTCGGCCATCGGCCACCTGGAGTCCGCCTCCGGGATCGCCGGGCTGATCACCGTCGTCCAGGCCGTGCGGCACCGCGTCCTGCCGGGCACGCCCCATCTGCGGGAGGTCAACCCGGCCGTCGACCTGAGCGACGGCGTGCTGCGGCTGGCGGTGCGGCCCGAGCCGTGGGAGCGGTCGGCCCCGCAGGAACCCAGGCGGGCGGGCGTCAGCTCCTTCGGCTTCGGGGGGACCAACGCGCACGTCGTGCTGGAGGAGGCCCCTCCGTCGGCCGCCGGCCCTGCGGACTCCGGAGGGTCCGGGGGTTCCGCCGAGGGGCGGCCGCAGGTGGTGACGCTGTCGGCGACGGACGAGGAACGGCTGCGGGCGTACGCGCGGAGGCTGCGGGCCTTCCTGGCCGGGACGGAGGCGCCGCCGCTCGCCGACCTCGCCCACACCTCCCGGACCGCACGGACCCCGCTGCCCCACCGGATCGCCGTGATCTGCCGCGACCTCGGCGAACTGCGGGCCCGCCTGGACGACCACCTGGCCGGCCGGACACACCCGGATCTGCTCACCGTCCCGGGCGGGGCCTTCGGCGGGCCGGTGGTGGCGGGAGTCGGGCCGTCGGGAGTGCGTCCCGGTCAGGGCGCCGGCTCTGTGCCGGGTGGTGAGGTCCCCGACCGCGTTGGTTCGCCCGCTGGTTCGGGCACCGGTGCCGTTGCCGGGCACGCCGGGTCGACCGGTGGGCCGGGTGCGGGGCGAGCTGGGTTCGGTGCTGCGTCGAGCCTTGAGCGCGCCGAGCGCGTCGGGCCGCTCCGCCCGCCGACTGCCGACGACGCCGACCGGGTGGCTGCCCTCCGGGCCGCCGCCGGTGGCTGGGTGAGGGGCGGCCGGGTGGACTGGGCGGTTCTCTTCCCCGCGGCGCGCCGGGTACGGCTGCCGCACTACCCCTTCGACACCGCCCACCGCTACGGCCCGCCCGGCACGGCCGGGACCGTGCCGGGCGGGGCTCCGGCCGCTGGCACGGTGGCGCCGGAGGGTGCGGCTGCTGTCCAGAGTCCGGCCGGTGGCGCGGGTTCTTCGGCCGTGGGGTCCGCGGCGGTCCTGATCGGTGGTGCCCCGGCCGACGGCGTGGGCTCTGCCGCTCTCCGGCCCGCCGAGTCGGCCGGTGACACCGCCGCCGGGAACGGGCCGACGTACGAGCCCGCCCTCCTGGTCCGTGGCTGGCAGCCCGCGGCGCCCGCCGGGGAGGCCACCGCGGCCGGGTCCGGGTCCGGACCGCGGGTCCGGGTGCTGTTGCTCGGGCGGGAGACCACCCTGCCGGTCACCGCCGCGCTGCCCGGCGTCGACGGTGCCCGCTGGTTGGTGGTCCGTGAGCGTTCGGAACTGCCCAGGCTGGGGCGGGAGGAGTACGAGCTGGACCTCGACGACGCGGCGGCCGGCCGGGCACTCGGCGAGCGGCTGCGGGCCGAGCACCCGGGGCTGGACGCGGTGGTGGACCTGGTGGACCTGGCCGGTCCGCCCGGGTTCGGCCGGGAGCTCGCCCGGGTGGCGCTGCTCCAGGCACTGGTCCCCGGTGCCACGGGGCGGGGAGAGGGAGAGCGCCGGGGGCCGGGGCTGCGGCTGCTGCACCTGGCAGCCGGGCCCGGCGCCGCCGACGGCTCGCCCTGGCCGGCGGCCGCGCGGATGGCGTCGCTGGCGCGGGCCGTGGCCGCGGAGTACGGGGCGGTGTCGGCCACGACCGTGGAGTGCGACCTCCCGGTCCAGGACGGCGAGGCGCTGCTCCGGCTGGTCGAGGCCGAACTGCCGGCCGCCGGCGCCGTGCCGGAGGTCCGGATCGGCCGGGGCGAACGCCTGGTGCCCCGGCTGGTGCGGACGGCCGTGTCCGGGCCCGCCCCGTGGTCGGCGGACCCCACCGGGGTGTACCTGATCACGGGCGGCACCGGCGGGCTCGGCCTGGCGGCGGCCCGGTGGCTGGCCGCGCGGGGCGCCCGGAGGTTCGCGCTGCTGGGCCGGCGGGCGCTGCCGCCCCGGGAGGGCTGGGCGGCGGCCGTCGCGGCGGACACCGCCGACCCGCGGGTCGCCGCGCTGCACGAGCTGGCCGGCCAGGGCATCGAACTCCACGTCCACACGGGTGAGTTGACCGACCGGGAGGCGCTGGGCAGGTTCCTGGCAGGCGTCCGCGCCGAGGCCGGACCGATCGCCGGGGTGCTGCACTGTGCCGGTTCGGTCGAGCGGAAGGTGCCGGCCTTCGTCCGCAAGCGGATCGAGAGCGTGCGGGACACCTGGCGCCCCAAGGGCGAGGGGTTGTTCGCGCTGCTGGAGGAACTGCGCCCGGACGAACCCGGGTTCGTCGTCCTCTACTCCTCGCTGTCGGCGGTCCTGCCGCCGCTCGCGGTCGGCCTGTCCGACTACGCGGCGGGCAACGCCGTGCTGGACGCCGTGGCCGAGCGCTTCGGCCGGGGCGGGGCCACCCGCTGGGTCTCGGTGGCGTGGGGGAGCTGGGCCGGAGCCGGGATGGGGGAGGTCCGCAGTCCCCGCTACACCGAGCAGGGGTTCGCCCCGCACGGTCCGGAGCAGGGCCTGGACCTGTTGGGGGCGGCGCTCACCGCCGGACACCCGAGGGTCGTCGCGGCGGCCGTCGACCCGTCCGTCTGGCCGGCACCGGCCGCGCCCGCCGTCCCGTCCGGGCCCGCCCCGTCCGGGCCCGTCACCCCGTCCGCATCCGTCACTCCGTCCGCATCCGTCACCCCGTCCGTGTCCGTCAGGCCTGAGGAGGGCCTCCCGATGACCGAGCACCCACCGGTGCCCTCCCCGTACGGCGCCGTCGCCCGGGCCGTCACCGGTCTGATGGCCCGCACGCTGCTGATGCCCGCCGAGCGGATCGCGGCCGACACCCACTTCTCCCAGCTCGGCGTCGACTCCATCATGGTGGCCGGCATCGTGACGGACCTGGAGGAACTGGTCGGCGAGCCGCTGTCGCCCTCGCTGGTGCTGGAGTACCCGACCGTCGGTCTGCTCACCGGGTACCTGATCGAGGCGCACCCGGCCGGGGTCGCCCGCTGGACGGCCGCCGCCGGGTCCCCGCCCGCCGGGCCCGTCCCGCCGCCCACCCCGCCGACGGACGCCCCGGCCCCGGCCCCGACCGGTTTCCCGTCCGCTTCGTCCGAACTCCCGCCTTCAGGACGCCAGTTGGTCGCGATCATCGGCGCCGCCGGACGCTATCCCGGCGCGCCCGACCTCGACGCCTACTGGGACCTGCTGCGCGAGGGCCGCAGCGGCGTCACCGAGGTGCCGGTCTCCCGCTGGGACCACCGCACCCTCTGGTCCCCCCGGCGCGAGCCCGGCCGCAGCACCGGCAAGTGGGGCGGATTCCTGGACGGTGTCGAGGAGTTCGACCCGGCGTTCTTCGGCATCGACCCGGCGGACGCGGCACACGTCGACCCGCTGGTGCGGCTCTCGCTGGAGGCCGTCGAGCAGACCCTGCGCGACGCCGGCTACACCCGCGAGGACATCGGCGGCCGCCGGGTCGGGTTCTTCATGGGCTCCGGCACCAGCAGCTACGGCAGCCGGGTCGCCGTCCCGCACCGCAACACGGTCACCGGCCTCAACCAGAACTTCATCGCCGCCCACGCCGCCCACGTCTACGACCTGCGCGGGCCGCACCTGACCGTGGACAGCGCCTGCTCCTCCTCGCTGACCGCGCTCTACCTCGCCCTGCTCGCGCTGCGCGCCGGGGACTGCGAGGCGGCCCTCGTCGGCGGTGCGGACCTGCTGCTGGACGAGGCGCCGTTCCTCAAGCTCAGCGCCTCGGGAGCGCTCTCGCCGGACGGCACCTGCCACGTCTTCGACGCGTCCGCCAACGGCATCGTGCTCGGCGAGGGCGCCGGCGCCGTGCTGCTCAAGCCGCTGGACCGGGCGCTCGCCGACGGCGACCGGGTCCGGGCCGTGATCGAGGCCTGCCTGGTCAACAACGACGGCCGCACCATGGGCCTGACGACCCCCAACCCGCAGGCCCAGGAGCAGCTGGTGGCCGACGCCCTGGCCGCCGCCGGGGTCACCGCCGACACGGTCGGCCTGGTCGAGGCGCACGGCACCGGCACGATGATCGGCGACCCGATGGAGCTCCAGGCGCTCACCCGGGCGTTCCGGCGCACCAGCGACGCCGTCGGCCACTGCGCGGTGGGCAGCGTCAAGTCCAACATCGGCCACCTGCTGATGGCGGCCGGGATCGCGGGCCTGCACAAGACGATGCTGGCCCTGGAACACCGCACGATCCCGCCCACCCTGCACTGCGAACGGCCCAACCCGCGCTTCGCCTTCGACACCTCGCCGTTCCGCCCGGCCCTGGCGGCCGAGCCGTGGGACCCGGCCGGCGGCGTCCGGCGGGCGGGCCTGAGCGCCTTCGGCTTCGGCGGCACCAACGCGCACGTGCTGCTGCGCGAGCTGCTGCCCTCCGAGCGCGAGGCCCACCGGCCGCACCGGTCCCCGCTCCCGCCGGCCGGGTACCGGCGTGACCGCCACTGGCTCGACCGGCCGGACCGGCTCGCGGCGGCCACCGGGGCGCCGGCCTCCGCCGGACCGCCCGCACCCGCCGCCGGGGCCCGCTCCGGGCCCGCCCGGCCACTGCTCGCCCTGGAGGCCGATCCCGGCGTCCCGGCCCCGGAGCCCTCCGGCCCGGCCGGGCCGGACGCCCGCCCCCCGTCCCGTCCCACCGCCCGCCCCGCCACTCCGGCCGCCGCCCACGCCGGCGTCCCGGTCCCCGACCCTGCCCCCGAGCACGGCCCCCGGCCCGGCGGCGTGACCCGCCGCCCCATGCTCGAACTCCACGAGGAGCTGACCTGACGATGTCGACCACGGTCGATCCCCGCTTCGAGGCCGATCAGCACCGCCTGGCCGGCCGCCACCTGGTCACCAGCGTCACCGCCCAGGACGAGATCGTGCGCGGCCACCTCGTGCACGGCACGCCCGTCCTGCCCGGCGTCTTCTTTCTCGACCTGGTGCTCCGCCTGCTGCGCCACGTCGGCGTCGACCCGGCCACCGCCGAGCTGCGCCGCTGCCTGTTCATCGCCCCCGTGGTCGCCGCCGGCGACCGCGACCGGCAGCTGCAGATCGCGGTGGACCCGCCGTCCCCGCAGGGCGTCCTGCCGGTGACCGTGCGCAGCCGCCCGATCAGCAACGGCGTCGTCCTCGACGAGGCCTGGGAGACCAACTTCCAGGCCGAGATCCGGCTCTCCGAGCCCGGCCCGGCCGGCCGGGTGGACACCGAACGGCTCAAGCACGAGGCCCAGCAGGTCTGCGACGCCGACGAGTTGTACGCCTTCGCCCGCCAGGTGGACATCCACCACCGGGACTTCATGAAGGTGGACGGCACCGTCTACCGGGGCGAGGGCTACTCGCTCGGCGACGTCGTGCTCGGCCCCGACGCCCAGGAGTACCTGGACCACTTCCACATCCACCCGGTCACCCTGGACTTCTCCACGCTGGTCCCCTTCCTCCAGTTCGAGTCCGGTCAGCGGGACCGGGCGGCCCGGCCGTTCATCCCCATCTACATCGAGTCCTTCCGGGCCTACGGGCACCTCGGCGCGGCGGCGCAGGTGCACGTCCCGCGGGTCGGCCAGCGCGAGCTGGACGCCGAGACGGTCACCGCCGACCTCGACATCTGCCACCCGGACGGCAGCGTGGTCGCCCGGATCACCGGCTTCCGCGCCAAGCGGGTCCGGACCGCGGACCTCATCACCCGGCTCGCCGAGGGCACCGCCGGCGCCGCGCCCAACCCGCCCGCGCCGCGCCCCAATCCGCCGGCGCCGCGCCCGCTGCCGGCCACCGAGCGGCCGGCCCGCGGCCGGCGCGGCCTGGCAGACGCGATCAGCGAGCTGGTCGCCGTCGCCCTGGGCGGCGGGGACACCGCGATCGACCCGGACCGGGGCTTCTACGACCTCGGTCTGGACTCGGTGAACCTGCTGACCATCGCCGTCTCCCTGGAGAAGCTGCTCGGCACCGAGCTCTACCCCACCCTGCTGTTCGAGTACCCGACGGTGAGCAGCCTCGCCGCCCACCTGCACGGCGAGGGCCACCGGCTGGACGCGGCCCCCGAGGAGCAGGGCGGGCCGGACCCGCAGCCGTCCGCGCCGACCGCCGGCCCCGCGGCCCCGGCCGGGACGGCCCGCACCGAGCCCCGCCCCGGGCCCGCCGGACCGTCCGCACCGCCCCTGCCCGCCGGGGAGCGCCAGGACATCGCGATCGTCGGCCTGGCCGGCCGCTATCCCGGCGCGGCCGACGTCGGCGAGTTCTGGAAGGTCCTGCGGGACGGCCGGGACTGCGTCACCGAGGTGCCCGCCGACCGCTGGGACCACGGCCGCTGGTACTCGCCCGGCCGCCACCAGGCCGGCCGCACCCACGGCAAGTGGGGCGGCTTCCTGGACCGCGTCGACGCCTTCGACCCGCTGTTCTTCAACATCTCGCCGCGCCAGGCCGAACTGATGGACCCGCACGAGCGGCTCTTCCTGGAGACCGCCTGGCAGACCGTCGAGGACGCCGGCTACACCCCCGAGGAACTGGGCCGGCTGACCGGCGGCGCGGTCGGCGTGTTCGCCGGCGTGATGTGGAGCGACTACCAGCTGCACGCCCTGGAGGAACTCGCCCGGGAGAACCCGCAGATCGTCGCCTCCACCTTCTCGCTGATCACCAACCGGGTCTCCTACGCCTTCGACTTCCGGGGGCCCAGCGTCTCGCTGGACACCGCCTGCTCCTCCTCGCTCACCACCGTCCACCTGGCCTGCGAGGCGATCCGGCGCGGCGAGTGCCGGGCCGCGCTGGCGGGCGGCGTCAACCTCTCCCTGCACCCGTACAAGTACCTGCGGCTGGCCGACAACAACCTGCTCTCCACCGACGGCCGGTGCCGCGTCTTCGGCGAGGGCGCCGACGGTTACGTGCCCGGTGAGGGCGTCGGCGCCGTCCTGCTGCGCCCGCTGGCCGACGCCGAGGCGGCCGGCGACCACATCCACGGCGTGATCCGCGGCTCGGCCGTCCACCACTCCGGCCGGACCAGCGGCTTCGCGGTGCCCAGCCCGGACGCGCAGGGCCGGGTCGTGCTGGAGGCGCTGCGCCGGGCCGACGTCGACGTCGAGACCATCACCTGCGTGGAGGCGCACGGCGCCGGCACCACGCTGGGCGACCAGATCGAGATCGCCTCGCTCACCAAGGCCTACCGCCGCTTCACCGACCGGCGGGGCTTCGCCGCGATCGGCTCGCTGAAGTCCAACGTGGGCCACCTGGAGGCGGCGGCCGGCATCGCCGCGCTCACCAAGGTGCTGCTCTCGATGCGGCACGGCACCATCGTGCCCACCCTGCACACCGAGCGGCTGAACCGGGAGATCCCGTTCGAGGACAGCCCGTTCCGGGTCGCCCGCGAGCGCCAGGAGTGGCGGCGCGTCACCGACCCGCGCACCGGGGAGACCACCCCGCGCCGGGCCGGCATCAGCGCCTTCGGCTTCGGCGGCGCCAACGTCCACCTCGTGGTCGAGGAGTACCTCGGCGGCGGGCGGGCCGCCCGGCCGTCGGCCGGTCCGCAGGTGGTCCCGCTCTCCGGCCGGACGCCGGAGGCGCTGCGGGCGCAGGCCGGGCGGCTGCGGGACTTCCTCGCCGACCGCCCGGAACTGCCGTTCGACGACCTCGGGTACACGCTGCGGACCGGCCGGCGGGCGATGGAGCACCGGCTGGCGGTCGTCGCCCGGGACGCCGCCGAACTCACCGGGCTGCTCGCCGCGTACGAGGCGGGCCGGGAGGAGCCGGGCCGGCTGTTCACCGGCCGGGCCGGGCGCAGCGGCGGGGACGGCGCACCGCCCGGTGCGGATCCGGCCTCGGCCGCCGCGGCCTGGGTGACCGGTACGGACGCCGGCTGGGCGGCGGAGACCGGGCGGCGGATCCCGCTGCCGACCTACCCGTTCGAGCGCCGGCGGTGCTGGATCCCGTCGACGGCCCCGGCCGCCGGCCCCCTGCCGGCCGCCGCACCGCCGCCGACCACCGGCCCGGCGCCCGTGCCCGTGGGGTCCGTGGTCCCCGAGGAGGCGCCCGCCCGGGTCGGGGCGCCCGCCGGCCTGCTGATCTACGAGCCGCACTGGGCCCCCGCGCCCGCCGCCGGCGGCCGCCGCCCGGACGTCCTGCTGGTGCTGGACGACGACGCCGGGCGGGCCGCCGGGCTGCGATCCGCCGCCCGCCGGGTGATCACGGTCCGCTCCGGCTCCGGCTTCGCCCGCACCGGGACGGACGCGTTCACCGTCGACCCGTCGGCCGGTGCCGACCACCGGGCACTGGTGCGCGAACTCGCCGCCGACGGCGTCCGGCCGGACGCCGTCCTGCTGCTCCCGCCGGCGGGCGCGGACGGCGCGGCCGGCCGCGACCTCGCTTTCGCCGCCGCCCGCGCCTGGCTGACCGCCTGCCAGGGCACCCTGCCGATGGTCTACGCGTACACGGCCGGCGAGGAGGACCCGGCGCACGCCGCCGTCGGCGGTCTGGCCCGCGGGGTCCGCCGGGAGCAGCCCAAGCTGGCGCTGAAGACCGTCCGGCTGGACCCGGCCCTGACGCCGGCCGAGCAGTGCGACACGCTCCTCGCCGAGGCGGCCGCCCACCAGGACATCGAGGTCCGGGCCGGGCGCGGCACCCGCGAGGTGCTCGGCTTCCGCCGGGTCCGCGAGGCGGAGGGTCCCGCCGTGCCGCTCGCCCGGGACGGCGGCACCTACCTGATCACCGGCGGCGCCGGCGGCATCGGCCGACTGGTCGCCCGTCACCTGGCCGGCCGGGCCGCCGTGCGGATCGCGCTGCTCGGCCGCTCGCCGCAGGGCGCCGCGCAGTCGGCGGCGCTCGCCGAGCTGACCGCGCTCGGCGCGCAGGCCCGGTACTACCCGTGCGACGTCGCCGACCGCCGCGCCGTGGCCGGTACGGTGGCCGCCGTCGAACGGGACCTCGGGCCGCTGACCGGAGTGCTGCACGCCGCCGGGGTGGTCGAGGACGGCTTGCTGCTCAACAAGGAGGACACCGCCGTCCGCCGGGTCACCGCCCCGAAGACCGACGGCACCCGCTGGCTCGACGAGGCGACCGCGGCGGCCGGCCTCGACTACTTCGTGCTGTTCTCCTCCACCACCTCGGTGCTCGGCACGGTCGGCACCACCGACTACACGGTCGGCAACCGTTACCTGGACTCCTTCGCCCACCGGCGCGAGGCGCTGCGGGCCCGGGGCGGGCGCGGCGGCCGGACCCGCTCCGTCAACTGGCCGCTCTGGGCCGAGGGCGGCATGCGGATCAACCCGGCGGTCGAGGGCCCGGTGCTGGAGGTCAACGGGCTGGAGCCGCTGGGCACGGCGGACGGGCTGGCCGCGCTGGAGTTCGCCCTGCGGCACCCGGCGGCGCAGCTCGCCGTCTTCCGCGGGGACCGCGAGCGGCTGGAACGGCGGCTGACGCTCCACGGGGAGGCCCCGGCCGGGGCCCGGCCGGCCGCCGTCCCGCCGGTCCCGGTGCCGGCCCCGTTCCCGTCGGCCGCCGCGAGCGAGCCCGCGGTGCCGGTGCCCGGTGTGCCGGCCCCGGCAGCTGCGTCGTCCGCGGTGTCCGCGGCGGACACCGGGGCGCTGCGGGCCGAGCTGACGGCGATCTTCGCCGAGGTGCTGAAGGTGCCCGAGGCCGAACTCGACCCGGACGACGACCTCGCCGACTACGGCGTGGACTCGATCGCCGCCATGCGGGCCCTGGAGGTGATCGAGGAGCGCTACCGCACCTCGGTGGTCCCCTCGGTGGTGGCCCGGCGGCGCACCCTGCGGGCGCTGGCCGAGTACCTGGCGGAGGAACTGCCCGCCCGGCAGCCGGTCGCGGCCGCCGCCGGTGCCGCCCGGCCGCAGGCGGGCAGCGCCCCCCGGGCGACGTCCGCCGACCCGTCCGCAGTTCCGGCTCCCGCCCCGGTCGAGACCCCGGCGGCCGCCCCCGCCCCGGCCGCGTCCGCCGGGCCGTCCGCGCCGTCCGGCCGGATCGCCGTCGTCGCCGCCGCCGTCCGGGTCCCCGGCGCTCCCACCGTCGAGGCGTTCTGGCAGAACCTCGTCCACGGCCTGCACTCGATCTCCGGGACCCCGGCTGAGCGCTGGTCCCCGGACTGGCTGCGCGGCGCCGACCCGGACGTGGTCGAGGCGGCCCGCTGGGGCGGCTTCATCGACGGCATCGACCGCTTCGACGCGGCCTTCTTCGGCATCAGCGAGGAGGACGCCGCCTGGATGGACCCGCAGCAGCGGCTCTGCCTGGAGCTGGCCCAGGAGCTGCTGGACCGGTCCGGCTACCGGCGCCAGGAGCTCGCGGGCGAGCGGGTCGGCGTCTTCCTGGGCGTCGGCGCCAACGACTACGTGCGGCGCAACTCGATCGGCGGCCCGCCGACCACGCCGCAGCTGCTGGTCAGCGCGCTGCCGAACATGGCCGCCACCCAGATCAGCCACGTCTTCGACTTCCGCGGGCCCTCGCTCGCCGTCGACACCGCCTGCTCCTCCTCCCTGGTCGCCGTCCACCAGGCGGTCCGCAGCCTGCTCGCCGGCGAGTGCGACCAGGCCGTCGCCGGCGGCTGCGAGCTGCTCCTCGACCCCTTCGTCTACCTCGGCCTCGGCCGGGCCGGCGTGCTCTCCAAGGACGGCCGCAGCCGGGTCTTCGACCGGGAGGCCACCGGCACGGCCCCCGGCGAGGGCCTCGGCATGGTGCTGCTCAAGACCGAGGAGCAGGCCCTGCGCGACGGCGACCGGATCCTCGCCACCCTGCTGGCCACCGCCGCCAACAACGACGGCCGGACGCTGGGCCTCACCGCGCCCAGCCACGAGGCCCAGACCGAACTGCTGCGCACCGCCATGACCGCGGCCGGCGTCGGCGCCGACACCATCGGCTATCTGGAGGTCAACGGCTCCGCCAGCGGCTTCGGCGACCCGATCGAGATCCACGCGGCGGCCGAGGTCTACCGCAGCCTCGGCGGCGGTACCCAGTACTGCGGCGTCGGCTCGGTGAAGTCCAACCTCGGTGGCCTGCTGCACGCCGGCGGCATCGCCTCGCTGGTGAAGACGGTGCTCGCGGTCCAGCACGGCTACCTGCCGGCCACCCTGCACTGCGACGACCCGCACCCCAGGCTCGGCTTCGACCGCACCCCGTTCTACCCCGTCACCGCCGGCCGTCCCTGGCCGGCGACGGACGGTCCGCGCCGGGCGGCGGTGTCCTCGTTCGGCTTCGGCGGGACCAACTGCCACGTGGTGGTGGAGCAGGCTCCGGCCGGTCACCGGCCGCGCCGGGAGCCGCTCGCGCTGACCGCCTTCGACCGGCGCCGCCGGTGGCTCACCGCCGGTGCCGGGCTGCCCGGCAGCGACCTGCCGCCGACCCTGGACCCCGGCCGCGGCGGCCGGCCGCCGGCCCCGCCGTGGAACGCCGCCGCGCAGGCGCCCGCCCGGCAGTCCGTTCGGCGGCCCGCGGAGCCGGTCGCGGAGCCGGGCACCGTGGCCGCACCGCCCCCGGCGGCGTCGACCGGGGACGTCCTGGAGGCCGTCACCGCGCACCTGGGAGAGCTCGTCCGGGAACGGCTCGGCACGCCCGAGGCCCCCGACCCCGGCGGCTTCCTCGAACTCGGACTGACCTCCGCCGACCTGATGGCGCTCAACGACCGGATCGAGGCCGACCTCGGCCGGCCGGTCCTGCCCACGGTGTTCTTCCGCCACCCCGACGTCGCCCGGCTGGCCGCCCACCTGTGCGCGGAGTACCCGGAGGAGACCGCCGCCCTGGTGGCCGCCGGCCCGACCGCCGAACCGGTGACCGGCCCGGACGCCGGCCCGACCGCCGGCCCGGTCACCGGCCCCGACCCGGCGCCCGCCGGTGCGCTCCCGTCGAACGGCGGGGGCGGCGCGGGCGGCGGGGACATCGCCGTGATCGGCATGGCGGGCCGCTTCCCCGGAGCCCGGAGCACCGCCGAACTCTGGCAGGCCCTGCTCGGCGGCGCGGACCTGGTCGCCGAGGTCCCGGCCGACCGCTGGGACCACCGCGCGGTGTACGACCCGCAGGGCGGCGAGGGCCGCACCGACTGCCCGCGCGGCGGCTTCCTGGCCGACGCCGACCGGTTCGACGCCGCACTCTTCCGGCTGCTCCCGGCCGAGGCCGAGGCGATGGACCCGCAGACCCGGCTGCTGCTGGAGGTGCTGTGGGAGGCCGCCGAGGACGGCGCGGTGGCCGGCTCGCTGCCCGGCTCCGACACCGGGGTCTTCGTCGGCCGCTCCTTCCGCGACTACGAGGAGGAGATGATCCGCCGCGGCCGCCCGGTCGGGGCCTACGAGCCGGTCGGCACCGCGGTCTCGATGTCCGCCAACCGCCCGTCGCACTTCTTCGACCTCACCGGCCCGAGCCTCACCGTCGACACGGCCTGCTCCGGCTCCCTGTACGCCGTGCACCTGGCGGTGGCGGCGCTGCGGCGCGGCGAGTGCCGGACGGCCTTCGCGGCCGGGGCCAACCTGATCCTGACGCCCGGGCACTACGTGCAGCTCTCCGCCATCGGGGCGCTGTCGCCGAGCGGGGCCTGTCACGCCTTCGACGAGCGGGCCGACGGCTACGTGCCCGCCGAGGCGGTGGCCGCGGTGCTGCTCAAGCCGCTGGCCGACGCGCTGCGCGACGGCGACCCGGTGCACGCGGTGATCCGCGGCACCGCGGCCAACCACGGCGGCCGGGCCGGGGCGGTCACCGCGCCGAACCCGGCCCGGCAGACCGAACTGCTGGAGGCCGCCTGGGCGGACGCAGGCGTCCGCCCCGACACCATCGGCTACCTGGAGGCGCACGGCACCGGCACCAGGCTGGGGGACCCGGTCGAGGTCGACGGCCTGAACGCCGCCTTCGGGCGG
The DNA here is from genome assembly GCF_042261735.1 of Kitasatospora sp. NPDC056327. Classification (NCBI taxonomy): domain Bacteria; kingdom Bacillati; phylum Actinomycetota; class Actinomycetes; order Kitasatosporales; family Streptomycetaceae; genus Kitasatospora; species Kitasatospora sp. NPDC056327. The sequence continues at coordinate 13,839 of NZ_JBHJRC010000003.1, forward strand.
CACACGGCGGACACCGGCTTCTGCGTCCTCGGGACCGCCAAGGCCCACCTCGGCCACACCGAGGCGGCGGCCGGCATCACCGGCCTGGTCAAGGCGGTGCTGACGGTCCGGCACGGGATCGTCCCCGCGATGCCGGGCTTCGCCGCGGCCAACCCGTACTGCGCCCTCGACGGCGGGGCGCTGCGGATCAACCGCACCACCGAGCAGTGGCGGAGCGCACCGGGCCTGCCCCGCCGGGCGGGCGTCAGCTCCTTCGGCTTCGGCGGTGCCTACGCGCACGCCGTGGTCGAACAGGCGCCGGCGCGGCCGGCCGGTCCGGCCGCGCCCGGCGGACCGCTGGTGTTCCCGTTCTCGGCGGCCGACCCCGCCCGGCTCACCGAGCTGATCGCCCGCCAGCGGGCCTTCCTGGTGGAGTCGGCGGCGCCGCTGGACTCGGTCGCCGCCACCCTCCAGCGCGGCCGGTTCGCCCTGGCCGCCCGCGCGGCGGTGGTCGCGGCCGACCGTGACGCGCTGGTGCGCGGCCTCGACGAACTGCTCGCCGCCGCGCTCACCGGCGACCGGCTGCGGCTGGTCGGCACGGACCCGGCGGCGGACGCGGCGCGGACCGCGCGCGGCTGGGTGGACGGCGCGGAGACGGACTGGTCGGCGCGGCCGGAGTCCTCCGCCGCGCGGCTGGCGCTGCCGACGTACCCGTTCGCCCGCGAGCGCTACTGGCTCACGGCGGAGGCGGCGCCCGCCGTGCCCGCCGTGCCCGCGGTTCCGCCCACCCCGCCCGCGGGCTCGGCCCCGCCCGCGCCTCCGGCCGCCCAGGCCGGACCGCCCGCGCCGTCCGCCGCCGAGCGGGCCGCCGGGGCGCACCTCGCCTCGGGCGGGTACGACGGTCGGCGGGTCGCCGAGGGCCTGCGCCGACTGGGCACGGTCGCCGGGCGGATGCTCGACGCCGACCTGCGGGCCCGCCTCGCCGCCGACCCGCTGGCCCCGGGGGCGATGGCCGGTCTCGGCTCGCACCCCTCCCACACCCGGCTGATCGAGGTGATCCAGGGCGTCCTGCGGCGCAGCCGGGCCGCCGACCCCGGCCCCTTCGCCCCCGGCGAACTGGCCGGCCTGCTCGCCCGTCACCCCGAACTCTCGGCCCACGTAAGGCTGGTGGCGGAGTGCCTGCCCGCACTGCCCGAGGTGCTGGCCGGCCGGGTGGACGCGTTGGAGCTCTACTTCTCCGGCGACAACCCGGACGTGCTGGCCGACATCTACCGGGGCAACGCGATCGCGGACCACTACAACGAGCTGGTGGCCCGCGCCGTCCACGCCTTCGCCGGGGCCCGGCTGGCGGCCGCGCCGGACCGCCCGGTGCGGATCGTCGAGGTCGGCGCCGGCACCGGCGGCACCACGGACCGGGTGCTCCAGCTGCTCGCCGGGCTCGGCCCGGACGCGCGCCGGATCGACTACCGCTACACCGACGTCTCCGCCTCGTTCTTCCGCTCCGCGGAACGGGAGTTCGGCGGGCGCGGCGTGCCGCTGCGCTTCGAGGTGCTCGACCTGGAGGGCGACCCGGCGGCACAGGGCTTCGCCCCCGGCTCCGCGGACCTGGTCCTGGCCGCCAACGTCGTGCACGCCACCCGGCTGGTCTCCCGCAGCGTGGACCGGCTGCGCGCGCTGCTGGCCGACGACGGCCTGCTGGTGCTCAACGAGGTCACCTGCAACCTCGACTACCTGGCCCTGATGTTCGGCATGATCCCCGGCTGGTGGGCGTTCGAGGAGCCCGCCGAGCGGCTGCCGGGCGCGCCGCTGCTGGACGTCCCGCGCTGGCGGACCGTGCTGGCGGGGGCCGGGTTCACCGGGGTGCGGGCGTTCGGCGCGGCCGGCCTGGCCGAGGACGGGCTCGACCAGGCGGTGCTGCTGGCCACCGCGTCCGGCCCGCCGCGCCCGCCCGCGGCGGCGCCCGGGGCACCGCGCGCGGCCGCGGCACCGTCGGCCGGGCCGGTCGCCGGGCCGGTGGCGGCACCGGAGCCCGTGGACCCGGCCCGGTCCGCGACCGACGGCCTCGCCGCCCACCTCGCGGAGGTGTTCGCCGACTTCCTGCGGGTGCCGCTCGACGAGATGGAGGGCGCCGCGACCTTCGACCGCTACGGGCTGGACTCGCTCGCCGCGATCCAGCTGGTGCGCCGGCTGGAGGAGGACTTCGGCCGGCTGCCGAAGGTGCTGCTGTACGAGTGCACGACGCTCGACGCGCTGACCGCGTACCTCGCCGAGCACGCGCCGGACGCCTGCGCCCGGTTCGGCACGCCGCGGCCCTCGCCGGAGCCGGTTCCGGCGCCGGAACCGGTCCCTGCGCCCGCGCCCGCCGAGGCGGCGGCACCCGCGCCCGCACCCCTACCGGCGCCCGCGCCCGTATCCGCACCCCGGCCCGCGCCGGGGCCGGCCGCCGAGGACGACCCGGTCGTGATCGTCGGCCTGGCCGCCCGGCTGCCCGGGTCACCCGACCTGGACGCCCTGTGGCGCAACCTGAGCGAGGGCGTCGACCTGGTCACCGAGATCCCCGCCGAACGCTTCGACTGGCGGACGGTCTACGGCGACCCGGCCCGCACCCCCGGCACCACCAACAGCCGGTGGGGCGCCTTCATCGACGGCGTCGACGAGTTCGACGCGGCCTTCTTCGGCATCTCCCCGGTGGAGGCCGACCTGATGGACCCGCAGCAGCGGCTGTTCCTCCAGGCCGCCTGGTCCGCGGTGGAGGACGCCGGCCACCGTCCGGCCGAGCTGCGCGGCAGCCGCACCGGGGTGTTCGTCGGCGCCACCTCGCACGACTACGACGGCCACCTCACCGCGATCGGCCGCGACCGCGAACCGCACTCCAGCAGCGGCCTGGCGCACTGCATCATCGCCAACCGGGTCTCCTACCTGATGGACCTGCGCGGACCGAGCCAGTCGGTCGACACCGCCTGCTCCAGCTCGCTGTTCGCCCTGCACGCGGCCGTCCGGGCGATCCGCGACGGCGACTGCGACCAGGCCATCGCGGGCGGCGTCCACCTGCTGCTCACCCCGCCGCTGTACGTGGCGCTCGGGCAGACCGGGATGCTCTCGCCGACCGGCCGCTGCCGCACCTTCGACGCGTCCGCCGACGGCTTCGTCCGGGGCGAGGGCGTCGCGGCGGTGCTGCTCAAGCCGCTCAGCCGGGCACTGGCGGACGGCGACACCGTGCACGCGGTCGTCCGGGGCAGCGGCACCGCCCACGGCGGCCACGTGCAGTCGCTGACCGTGCCCAGCCCGGCCGCCCAGGCCGATCTGATCGCGTCCGTCCACCGCCGGGCGGGCGTCGACCCGCGGACGGTGGGCTACATCGAGGCGCACGGCACCGGCACGGTGGTCGGCGATCCGATCGAGGTCCGCGGCCTGCGCCTGGCCTTCGCCGAACTCACCGGCGAGCAGGGTGAGGCGGGGAGCCCCTGGTGCGGTCTCGGGACCGTCAAGTCCAACATGGGCCACCTGGAGGCGGCGGCCGGCATCGCGGGCGTCGTGAAGGTGGTGCTCGCGCTGCGGCACGCGACCCTGCCCGCGAGCCTGCACTACCGGCGGCCCAACCCGCTGCTGGAGCTGGAGGGCAGCCCGTTCGAGGTGGTCGCCGCGACCCGGCCGTGGAGCCGGCTGCGCGACGCCGGGGGCCGGGAGGTGCCGCGCCTGGCCGGGGTCAGCTCGATGGGCTTCGGCGGCGGCAACGCGCACGTCCTGCTGGAGGAGCCGCCGGTCCGGCCCGCCGGGCCGGAGTCCGCCGGGCCCCGGCTGGTGGTGCTCTCCGCCCGGGACGGCGAACGGCTGCGGGCGTCCGCCGTCCGGCTGCTCGACTTCCTGGCGTCACATCGGGTCCGGCTGGACGAGCTGGCGTTCACCCTCCAGGAGGGGCGTGACGCGATGCCGGCCAGGCTGGCCCTGGTCGCGGACGACACCGCGGGGCTGCGCGAGCAGCTGGCCGCCCACCTGGCCGGCCGGCCGGGACGCTGGGTCGCCGGCACGGCGGCCCCGGACGCCCCCCGGCCCTCCGGGGAGGTGCCGGCCGAGCTGCTCGACTGGGGCCGGGCCTGGACGGCCGGTGCCGAACTGCCCTGGGAGCGGCTCCGGACGGGCCGGGAGCGGCCGCGCCGGATCTCCCTGCCCGGCTACCCCTTCGCCCCCGAGCGCCACTGGGCACGGCCCGCCCCCGGCGCCGCCCCGGCCGCCGTCCCCGTCCTCGCCCCGGCCCCCGCGGCCGGGGAGCCGACGGCGGACGAGCCGGCCTGGCAGACCCTGCTGGAGGCCCTGCAGCGCGGCGAGGTGTCGGTCGACGAGGTCGACCGGCTGATGACGACGAACGAGAACGGATCACGCGCATGACCACCGATGCGGCTTCCTACCGCCGGGACGTCCTGGCCCGGGTCGGTTCCGGTGAACTCACCCCGGCCGAGGCGCTGTCGCTCCTGCGGGCGCCCGGGCCGGCCCTGTTCCGCCCGCACTGGGTGCCCGCCCCCGCGGGCCCGGGCACCCCTCCGGCGGGCCCGTTGCTGGTGGCGGCCGGCGACCCCGGCTCGCTCACCGCCCTCCCGCCCGGCGCCGTCCCGGTGCTGCTCGGCCCGGCCGGCGCCGTCCCGGCCGGCGGCGCCCGGATCGCCGACCCCTCCGACACCGCCGCCTGGGCCGCGCTCTGGGCCGCCGGCCGCCGGGCCGGCACCGCGCCGCGCCGTGCGGTGTTCCTGGTCGACACCGACGGGCGGAGCACCGAGCACGCCCTGACCCCGGTCTTCGCGGCCGTCCGGGCGCTGATCGCCGACCGCGGGGCCGGACCGGTGGACCTCGCCTGCGTGGTCGGCGGGCCGGGCTGGGCCGCCGTCGGTGCCGCCCTCGGCGGCTTCTGCCAGATCGCCGGCTTCGAGGACCGCCGGATCCGCGCCGTCGCGGTCGAGGCCCCCGGCGTGCCCGCCGGCCCGGCCGGGGCCCCGGTGGCCGTCCGGCTGGCCCTCGCCGAACTCGGCCAGGACCGGCCCGGCGCCGCCCAGGTCCGCTACGAGGGCGGCACCCGCTGGGTGCGCACCGTGCGTCCCGCCGCCGCGCCGCCCGCCGTCGCCCCGGTCTTCCGGACCGGCGGCAGCTACCTGGTCACCGGCGGTGCGGGCGGCATCGCGCTGCGGCTCGCCGAACTGCTGGCCGAACGGCACGGCGCCCGGTTCGTCCTGCTGGGGCGCTCCGCCGCGAACGACACCCACCGGGCCGCCTGCGAGCGGATCGCCGGCCTCGGCGGCGCGGCCCGCTACCTCAGCGGCGACGTGACCCGGCTCGGGGACGTCCGGGCCGCCGTCGAGCTGGCCGAGCGGGAGTACGGCGCGCTGCACGGCGTCCTGCACTCCGCCGGGATCAACAACGACACCTACATCGTCAACAAGGACCCGCGCGAGGTGCTGCGGGTGACCGCGCCCAAGCTGGCCGGGGCCCGCAACCTCGACCTGGCCACGGCGGACCGGGAGCTGGACTTCCTCGCCCTGTTCTCCTCCACCGCCGCCTACCTCTGCATGGCCGGCCAGAGCGACTACGCGGCCGCCAACCGGGGCCTGGGCGGCTTCGCCGAGGCCCGCGAGGAGGAGGTCCGGGCCGGGCGGCGCAGCGGCCGGACGGTCTCGGTCTGCTGGCCGCTGTGGAGCGGCGGCGGCATGGACCTGGAACAGGGCGACAAGCGCGTCCTGGCCGAACTCCAGGGCATGGTCGCGATGCCGCCCGAGGCGGGGCTCGACGCGCTGGAGGCGGCGGTCCGCGGCGAGGGCGCCGAGTGGCTGGTCGTCCACGGGGACCAGGCGAGGGCCGCCGCGTTCATCGCCTCCCGCACGGCCGTCCGCTCCGGGGCGGCGGCGGACGCGGAGGGGACGGCGGAGGACGGGGCGGCGGAGCGGCCGGCGGCCGGCCCGGGCCTTGGCGCCGACCTGGGCGCCGCCGTCGAGAAGTGGCTGCTGCGCCTGGTCGCGGACACCGTGGGCCTGCCGGCCGACCGGCTCGGCCGGGAACAGGAGTTCTCCACCATCGGGGTCGACTCGATCCTGATCCGCAAGCTCACCGTCGTGCTGGAGGACCGGCTCGGCCCGCAGCCCGTCACGCTGTTCTTCGAGCACCGCAACGTCGCCGAACTCGCCGCCGAGCTGCTGCGCACCCACCGCGGTGCGCTGGCGGGCCTGCTCGGCGCCGGGACCGCCGCGGTGCCCGCCGCCCCCGTCGCAGCGGCTCCGGCTCCCGCGGTGCCCGCCGCCGCGGAGCCCGCCCCGCAGCCCCCCGCGGGGGAGCCGATCGCGATCATCGGCCTGGCCGGCCGCTATCCCGGCGGCGAGGATCTCGACGAGTTCTGGCGTTCCCTCGTCGAGGGCCGGGACTGCGTCGGCCGGATCCCCGACGACCGCTGGGACAACTCCGGCTACTTCGCCCCCGGCCCGCGCCGGCCCGGCATGGCCTACGGCGACGAGGGCGGCTTCCTGCGCGACGTCGCCCGGTTCGACGCCGGCTACTTCAACGTCTCGCCCCGCGAGGCCGAGCGCAGCGACCCCAAGGAACGCCTCTTCCTGGAGGTCGCGGCCGGCGCGCTGCAGGACGCCGGCTACTCGCGGCGGCTGCTCCGGCACCGCACCCGCGACGAGCGCGGCCGGCACGCGATCGGCGTCTTCGTCGGCGTCACCGGCTCCTCCTACGGGCTGCTCGGCGCGGAGGAGTGGGGCCGCGGCAACCGGGTGATCGCCCCGGCGATGGACTTCTCGGCCGCCAACCGGGTCTCCTACTGGCTGGACGCGCACGGCCCCAGCATGGTCGTCGACACGGCCTGCTCCGCCTCGCTGACCGCCCTGCACCTGGCCTGCGCGAGCCTGCGCTCCGGGGAGAGCCGGATCGCCGTGGCCGGCGGTGTCTGCATCAACGTCCACGCCAGCAAGTGGGTGGTGCTCTCCGAGCTGCGGATGCTCGCCCCGGGCGGGCGCTGCCGCGCCTTCGGGGCGGGCGGGGACGGCTTCGTGCCCGGCGAGGGCGTCGGCGCGGTCGTGCTCAAGCCGCTGTCGGCGGCGATCGCCGACGGCGACCCGGTCCGCGGCGTCCTCCGCGCCACCGCGGTCAACCACGGCGGCCGGACCAACGGTTACACCGTGCCCAGCCCGCAGGCCCAGGGCTGGGTGGTCGCGGACGCGCTGCGCGCCGCGGGCGTCGACGCCCGCGACGTCGGCTACGTGGAGGCGCACGGCACCGGCACCGCGCTCGGCGACCCGATCGAGGTCGAGGGGCTGCGCCGGGCGTTCGCCGAGTACACCGACGACACCGGCTTCTGCGCCCTCGGCTCGGTGAAGTCCAACATCGGGCACACCGAGTCGGCGGCCGGGATCGCCGGCCTCACCAAGATCCTGCTCCAGCTGGAGCACGGGACGATCGTGCCCACCCTGCACAGCGCCGAGGAGAACCACGCGCTCGGCCTCGCCCGCACGCCGTTCACCCTGCCGCGCACCGCCCGCCCGTGGCCCGCCCGCGGCGGCGCGCCGCGGCTGGCGGCGCTGAGCTCGTTCGGCGCGGGCGGCTCCAACGCGCACGTGATCGTCGAGGAGTACCGGCCGCCCGTCCCGGCCCCCGCCGGGCCCGTGCCGGGCCGTCCGGAGCTGATCGTGCTCTCCGGCCGCGGGGAGGAGCAGCTGCGCGCCGTCGCGGGCCGCCTGGCCGAACGCCTGGAGCGGCCCGGCGCGGCGGAGCTGCCGCTGGACGCCGTCGCCGCCACCCTCCGGCTGGGCCGCGACCAGCTGGACACCCGCCTCGCCCTGACCGTCCGTTCGACCGCCGAGATCGCCCCCGCCCTGCGGGCCCACCTGGCCGGCCGGGACGTCCCGGGGCTGCTGACCGGGCGGGCCGGAGCCGCCGGACCGCCCGAGGAGGACCCGGCGAGGCTGCTCGGCCTCGTCGAACGGAACGACCCCGCCGAGCTGGCCCGCGCCTTCACCGCCGGGGCCGAACTGCCGTGGGAGCGCGTCGCCCCCGCGGGCGCGCGGCGGACCGCCCTGCCGACCTACCCCTTCGCGGGCGGCCGGCACTGGCTGCGGACCACCGCCCCCGGCCCCGTCGGGGCCGCCGCCGAGCCGGGCCCGCCGCCCGGCCCGCCGCTCGGCGCGGCGGCGGCCGGTCCGGCGGAGCCCGGGGAGACCGTGACCGTCCTCCGCCTGGACCCGGCGGACCCGCTGGTCGCCGACCACCTGGTCGGCGGGCGCCGGCTCGCCGCCGGGGTGCTCCAGCTGGAGCTGGCCCGCGCCGCCGCCTCCGCCCACCGCCCGGTCGCCCTGGCCGGCGTCCGCTGGCGGACGCCGCTGGTGGTCGGCCCGGACGGGACCGAGGTCCGGGTCACCCTGCGCCGCGCCGGCGGCACCGGCCCCGCCGGAGCCGGGTTCGGCTACGAACTGAGCACCGGCGACGGCACCGCCCGCACCGTGCACAGCACCGGCACCGTGCTGACCGGCGGCCAGGACAACCCGGACGGCCGGCTCGACCTCGACGCGCTGCGCGCCCGCTGCCCCGGGACCGTCCCCGGGGCGGAGCTGTACCGCCGGGCGGCCGCCGCCGGCCTCGCCTACGGCCCCGCCTACCGCCGGGTCGCCGCCCTGCGGCTCGGGACGGGCGAGGCGCTGGCCGAGCTCACCCCGGCCGACCCGGCCCCGGCCGGCGCCGCGACCGCCCCCGGGCACCTCCCGGCGGGCCTGGTCGACAGCGCCCTGCACGCCGTCCAGGGCGTCCTGCCGTCCGGCCTGGCCGCCCGCACCCCGCTGCCGGCCGCCGTCGGCGCCGTCCGGCTGCTCGGCGACCCGGCCACCGCCCGGTACGCCCACGCCGAACTGCTGCACGCCGAGGCCACCACCGCCCGCTGCCGGATCACCGTCACCGACGAGCACGGCCGGCCCGTGCTCGTCCTGGACGACTTCACCGTGGCCGGGCAGGCGGCCCCGGACCGGGTCCGCTACCTGCGGACGCACTGGTCCGTCGCCGGACCCCGCCCCGCGACGGAGCCCGGCGACGCCGACCGCGGTCGCGCCCTGGTCCTCACCACCCCCCACGACCGGGGGCTCGGCGCCCGGATCGCCGCGCGCCGCCCCGGCGCGCTGCTCGTCGACCTGACCCGCCTCGACCCCGCCGCCGACCTGCCCCGGCTGCTCGCCGAGACCGGCCCCGCGCCGGACGTCTACTTCCTCGGCGGCGTCGACACCACCCGCTACAGCCACGAGGACCTCGACCAGCTGGCGCGCAGCCAGGACCACGGCGCCGTCGCGCTGTTCCACCTCGCCCGCGCGCTGCTCGCGGCCCGCCCCCGGGACGCCCGGCTCGCCGTCGTCACCGGCGGCGTCCAGCAGCCCGACCCGGCGTCGGCGGCGGAGAACCCCTTCGCCGCCTCGCTGATCGGGCTGACCCGCTCGCTGGCCCGGGAGTGCGGCTTCCTCCGGGTCGGGCTGCTCGACCTCGACCCCGGCGAACTGGCAGCCCCCACCGAGCCGTTGCTGGCCGCCGTGGAGGCCGCCGCGGCCGCGGGCCCGGTGGCCGAGTACGCGCTTCGCGGCGGCGTGCTGCTGGAGCGCCGCCTGACCGGGGCGGAACTCCCGCCCACCGACGAGTCCGCCCTGCCGCTGCGCCGGGGCGGCCGCTACCTGGTGCTCGGCGGGGCCGGCGGCCTCGGGAGCGTGATCGCCCGCCACCTCGCCGAGGCCTGTGCCGCCCGGCTGGTGCTGGTCGGCCGCCGGCCCGCCCACGACCTGCCGGCCGGCTTCCTCGACGGCCTCCGGTCGGCCGGCGCCGAGGTGGTCTACGAGTCCGCCGACCTCACCCACCCCGAGCGGATGCGCGAGGTGGTCAAGGCCGCCCGGGAACGCTTCGACGGGCTCGACGGCGTCGTCCACTCCGCCTTCGTGCTGGCCGACCGGACGCTGGAACGGATGGACGAGGAGACCTTCCGCGCCGCGCTCGACCCCAAGGTGCGCGGCACCGTGGTGCTGGAGCAGGTCCTGGCCGACCAGGACCTCGACTTCGTCGCCCTGTTCTCCTCCGCCATCTCCCACACCGCCAACGCCGGCCAGGCCAACTACGCGGCCGGCTCCACCTTCCAGGACGCCTTCGGCCGCCACCTCGCCACCCGGCTGGGCCGCAACGTGCGGGTCTACAACTGGGGCTTCTGGGGCGAGAGCGGCTCGGTCGCCACCGCGGAGTACCGGGCCCGGATCAGCCGCACCGGCGTCGAACCGATGACCGACGAGGAGGGCCTGGCCGCCTTCCGCCGGGTGCTCGCCGCCCCCGTCGTCCAGGTGGCGCCGATCCGGCTCGCCGACCCGGCACCCGCGGCCGGACGGCTGCTCCCCGCCGGCGGTCCCGCCCTGCTCGGGGCCGCCGCCGGCGGCGCCGCCGAGGCCCTGGGCGACGCCGCGACCGCCGCCGCCCTGCCCGGCCGGGACTACTTCGACCGGATCGAACGGCTCGCCCGGGAGTGGATCCTGGCCGCGCTGCGCGGCCCGGCCGGCCTGCGGACCGGCGAACGCGTCACCGAGGCCGCGCTCGCCGAACGCCTCGGGACCGTACCGGCACAGCGCCGGCTGCTGGCCGCCGTGCTCACCGCGCTGCGCGACGGCGGGCAGCTCGGCGCCGACGGCGAGGTGGGCGCCGGAACGCCCGACCCCGGGGCGCTGCGCGACGCCCTCGCCGCCGACCACCCGCACGGCGCGGGCGCCCTGGAGCTGATCGCCGACTGCGCGGCGGCCCTGCCCGACGTGCTGGCCGGCCGGCGCAGCGGTCTCGAACTGCTCTTCCCCGGCGGCTCCGACCGGCGGCTCGCCCCGCTCTACGCCGACGACCCGCGCTCGGCGTACTTCAACGCGGGCTGCGCGGGCGCCGTCCGGGCCGCCGTCGCCCGGGCCCTGGAGGGACGGCCGGGTGCGACGGTCTCGGTCCTGGAGATCGGGGCGGGGACCGGCGGCACCAGCCGTCCGGTGCTGGAGGCCCTGGCGCCGTACGGGGACCGGGTGGTGTACGACTTCACCGACCTCGCCACCGGTCTGGTCCGCCGCGCCGGGCAGCGCTTCGGCCCGGACCACCCCTGCGCCCGGTTCCGGGTGCTCGACGTCTCCGCCGACCCGGAGCCGCAGGGCTTCCCGGCCGGCGGCTGGGACGTGGTGCTCGCCGCCAACGTCCTGCACGCCACCCCCGACCTGCGCCGCACCCTGGCGAACGCCCGCCGGCTGCTCCGGCCGGGCGGCGTCCTGGTGCTCAACGAGGCCACCCGGGTGCTGGACTCGGTGACCGTGGTGTTCGGGCTGACGGACGGCTGGTGGCTCTACCGGGACGGTGAACTGCGGCTTCCGCACTCGCCGTTGCTGGGTGCCGCCACCTGGCGGGCGGTGCTCGCCGGGTCCGGCTTCCGGGACGTCCGGGCGCTCGGGGTGCCGGGCGCGGCGGACGGCGAGTCGGGGCAGCACCTGCTGGTCGCCGAGCGCGACGGGTGGGACGACGAGCCGGCGCCCGTGCCCGCGGCCCCGGTCGCGCCGGTGCCCGCCGCCTGGCCCGCGGCCCTGCCCGGGGCGCGGCCGGCGGAGGAGCCGGTCGCGCCGGCGCCGGGCGGCGCCGGCGCCCGGACGCGGGCGGTGGGGTGGCTGACCGCGGTGTTCGCGGACGTCCTGCGGATCGCGCCGGACGAACTGGACCCGGCCGCGCCGCTGGAGACGTACGGCGCGGACTCGCTGATCACCATGGAGGTCGCCGACCGGATCGAGCGCGAGCTGGGCACCGTGACCGGCCGCTCGCCGTTCGTCGGCGGCACCATCGGCAGCGTCGCGGACCTGCTGGCCGGCAGCTTCGCGCAGGACGGGCCGCTGCCGTCCGGCCCCGCGGCGGCGGCGGCGGTGGCACCGGCTCCGGCTCCGCTTGCGGCATCGGCATCGGCATCGGCACCGGAGCCGGTAGCGATGCCGCTCGTGGAGCCCGCTCCGCCCGCCGGGCCCGCACCGTCCGTGGAGCCCGTCCGGCCCGCCGAGGTGCGCGCGCCCGCCCGGCCGGCGGCCGGGGCGAGCCGCCCGGCGCCCATCGCCGTCGTCGGCCTGGCCGGCCGCTACCCGGGCGCCGACACCCCGGACGCGTTCTGGGAGAACCTGCGCGCCGGGCGCCGGTCGATCACCGAGGTGCCGGCCGAGCGCTGGTCCGCGGCCGAGCACCACGACCCGGCCGGCCGCAGCCCGCACCGCTGGGGCGGCTTCCTGGACGGCGTCGACCGCTTCGACCCGCTGCTGTTCCGGATCTCGCCGCGCGAGGCGGAGCGGATGGACCCGCAGGAGCGGCTGTTCCTGCGGTGCGTCCTGGAGGCTCTGGAGGACTCCGGCAGCACCGCCGAGCACCTCGCGGCGCGGACCGGCGGACCGGTCGGCGTCTTCGTCGGGGTCTCCGGCACGCCCTACCAGCAACTGGTGCTGGAACGCTGGGGCCGCGGCCGGGAGGAGGCCCCGCCGCCCGGCGCCTGGTCGGTGGCCAACCGGGTCTCGCACGTGTTCGGACTGCGCGGACCGAGCCTGGCCGTCGACACGGTCTGCTCGTCCTCGCTCACCGCGCTGCACCTCGCCTGCGAGTCCCTGCGCGGCGGCGAGTGCGGGGCGGCCGTCGTGGGCGGGGTCAGCCTGATGCTGCACCCCTCGCACCACCTCGCGCTGGCGGCGGCCACCATGCTCTCCTCCGACGGCCGCAGCAGGGCCTTCTCGGCCTCCGGCGACGGCTTCGTCACGGGTGAGGGCGTCGGGGCCGTGGTGCTCAAGCCGCTCGACGCCGCGCTGCGCGACGGCGACCGGGTGCACGGCGTGATCGCCGCGTCCGGGATCAACACCAACGGACCGGCCGGTGCCTACGCCACGCCGGACCGGCGGGCCCAGGCGGAACTGGTGCGCACGGTCCTGGACCGGGCGGGCCTGCGGCCGGGGGACATCGGGTACGTGGAGGCCGCCGCGGCCGGCTCGTCACTGGCCGACCCGCTGGAGGCCCGGGCCCTGGCCGACGCCTACGGGCCGGGCCGCGTGCCCGGCCCACCGGACCCGTCCGGCCCGTCCGGCCCGTCCGAATCGGCCGGGGTACGGCGGATCGGCTCGCTCAAGCCCAACATCGGCCACCTGGAGGCGGCCTCCGGCATGGCGCAGCTCACCAAGGTGCTGCTCCAGCTGCGGCACGGGCGGTTCGCCCCCACCCTGGACGTCGAACCGCTCCACCCGGCGGTCGCCGCCGCCGGGCTCGACCCGGTGCGGGAGGAGGCGCCGTGGCCGGCCCCGGCGGGCGGCGGGCCGCGCCGGGCGGCGGTCAGCGCCTTCGGCGCGGGCGGTGCCAACGCCCATGTGATCGTCGAGGAGGCACCGGAGGTCCGGCCGCGCCGCCCCGCGCCGCGGCAGCCGCAGATCGTGGTGCTATCGGCCCGCCGGGAGGACCAGCTGCGCACCGCCGCCGTCCGGCTGCGCGACCTGCTGGCCGGCCCGGGCAGCGGCCTCGCGCTGCCCGACGTCGCCCGCACCCTGCAGCTCGGGCGCGCCGAACTGCCCTGCCGCCTGGCCTTCGTGGCCGGTTCCACGGCGGAGGCCGCGGCAGCCCTGGCCGGCCACCTGGAGGGCGGGGACGGCGGTCCGCCGGTGCACACGGGCCGGGCCGGCCGGACCGCGCCGGACCCCCACCCCGCCGACGACCCCGCGGGCATCGCCGCGGCCTGGACCTCAGGAGCACGTGTGGACTGGACCGAGCAGGATCGCGACCAGGAACGCCGGGTCGTGACACTGCCGCAGCACCCCTTCGCGGAGGAGCGGTTCTGGCTGCCGGAGGCGCCGGAGACCGTCGCCCCGGCCGTGACCGCCGCCCCGGTACTGCCCGCCGTCGTGGCCGCCTTCGCGCCCGCCGCGCCGGACGCCGCGCCGGACGCCGCCCGTCCCGGCTGGGAGCGGGTGCGGACCGCGGTGACCACCGGGATCGGCGCCGTGCTGGGCGTGCGCGCCGCCGACCTCGACCTCGACGACCACCTGAGCGACTACGGCTTCGACTCGGTGAGCGTCCTGACCCTGGCCGCCCGCCTGGAGAGCGACCTCGGGATCCCGGTCAGCCCGACGGCGCTCTACGCCGCGCCGGACCTCGCCGGTCTGGTCGGCCTGCTCGCCGAGGGCCTGCCGGCCGCACCCGGCACCGGAGCGGCGGTCCGGGCCGCCCCGGCGGCTCCGGTCGCGTCGGCCGTGCCCGCGCCGGCCGGAGCCGTCGCCGAACCGCGTCCGCTCCCCGTCCCGCTCCCGGCCGCCGCCGCGATCCCCGGCCCGGCCCCGGCCGGGGCGCCCGGCGGGCCGGAGCCGGTCGCGATCGTCGGCATGGCGGGCGCCTTCCCCGGCAGCCCGGACCTGGAGGCCTTCTGGGCCAACCTGATCGCCGGCCGCGACCTGATCGGCGCCGCCCCGGACGGCCGTCCCGCCACCGGCAGGCCCGGCTCCACGGCCGGCTACCTCGACGGCATCGACCGCTTCGACCCCGAGTTCTTCCGGATCTCGCCCCGCGAGGCCCGGCTGATGGACCCGCAGCACCGGCTCTTCCTCCAGGCTGCCTGGCAGGCGGTCGAGGACGCCGGGCACGACCCGCACTCGCTCGCCGGCAGCGACACCGGCGTCTTCGTCGGCGTCGCCTCCTCCGAGTACTCGCAGCTGCTGCTGTCCCGGGGGGTGCCGGTCGACGGGCAGATGGCCACCGGCAACGAGCACAGCGTCCTGGTCAACCGGATCTCCTTCCTGCTCGACCTGCACGGTCCCAGCGAGCCCGTCGACACCGCCTGCTCCAGCAGCCTGGTGGCCCTCCACCGCGCGGTCCGGGCGATCCAGGACGGCGACTGCCCGGCCGCGATCGCCGGCGGCGTCAACATCATCCTCAACGCCAACGGCTTCGAGGCCTTCGGCACCTCCGGCATGCTGGCCGCCGACAGCCGCTGCAAGAGCTTCGACCACCGCGCCGACGGCTACGTGCGCGGCGAGGGCGTCGGCGCGCTCTTCCTCAAGCCGCTCTCCCGGGCGGAGGCGGACGGCGACCCGGTGCACGCGGTGATCCTCGGCAGCGCCGTCAACCACGGCGGCCGGGCCACCTCGCTCACCGCCCCCAACCCGGCCGCGCAGGCCGCCGTGATCGGCCGGGCACTGGGCCGGGCCGGCGTCGGCGCCGACACCATCGGCTACGTGGAGGCCCACGGCACCGGCACCTCGCTCGGCGACCCGATCGAGGTCGAGGGCCTGACCCTGGCCTTCCGGCGGGCCGGCTGGTCCGGCAGCGGGCGGCACACCGGGCTCGGCACCGTGAAGACCAACGTCGGGCACCTGGAGACCGCCGCCGGCATCGCGGGCGTGGTCAAGACGGTGCTGGCGATGCGGCACCGGATGCTGCCGCCGCTGCTCCACCTGGAGCGGCCGAACCCGTTGCTCACGCTGGACCGCAGCCCCTTCCACCTGGTCGACTCGGCCCGGCCCTGGGACCGCCTGGCCACCGCCGGGGGCGAGCTGCCGCGTCGGGCCGGGGTCAGTTCCTTCGGCTTCGGCGGGGCCAACGCCCACGTCGTGCTGGAGGAGTACGTCCCCCGGCCTTCCGGCCCGGCGGTCGGCGGTCCGCGGCTGGTGGTGCTCAGCGCCACCGACCGGGAACGGCTGACCGCCTGTGCGGCCCGGCTGCTGGCCCACGTCGAGCGGGACCGCGCACGCGGCGGCGGGCTCGACACCAGGTTCGCCGACCTGGCCCACACCCTGCAGACCGGGCGGCCCGAACTGCCGCACCGGCTGGCGGTGGTGGCGCAGGACACGGCGGAGCTGGCCGAGGCCCTGCGGGCCGTGCTGGACGGCACGGCGGGGGAGACGGTCGCACTCGGCCGGGTGGCGGAACCCTCCGACGGCGAGCAGTTCGACGAGCCCGACCCGGCCCGGCTGCTGACGGGCGACCCGGCCGACGCGGTCGCCGGGCTGCGCCGGCTCGGCGCGCGCTGGGTGCGGGGGGCCAGGGTGGCCTGGTCGGGCCTGTACGCCGGCGGCCCCCGGCCGGGCCGGCTGCACCTGCCCACCTATCCGTTCGCGCAGGGGAGTTACTGGCTCGCCGAGGAGTCGGGGGCGGTCCCGGCCGCCGCCCCGGCGGCCGTGCCGTCCGTGCGGCCGGCGACGGCGGAGCCGGTCCGGCCGGCACCGCCGGCCCCGGTCACGCCGGTGGTCGTGCCCGCCCCGGCCCCGGCTCCCGTGCCGACCCCTGCCGCAGCCCCGGTTCCCGCTCCCGCCCCGGCGCCGGTCGCCGCCGTGGCTCCGGTTCCGGCGCCCGCACCTGCACCCGTGCCCGTGCCCGTGCCCGCCCCCGTCGCCGTCGCCGTCGCCGTCGAGGAACCGGCCCCGCGTCCGGCCGCAGGGCCGGTGGAGGAGTTGCGGGCCGTGATCGCCGAGGGCGTCGGCATCCCCGCCGACGACCTCGACGTGGACCGGGACTTCGCCGGCTACGGCATCGACTCGCTCGCCGCGCTGCGCATCATGCAGCGGGTGCAGGCCCGGTTCGGCGAGGGCGTCCCGATGGCGGCCATCTTCGAGCACGCGACCGTCCGGCGGCTGGCGGCGCACCTGGCCGACCTGGCCGGTCCCACCGAGTCCCCCGTCCCCGGCCCGGCCCCCGCCCCCCTTCCCGACCCCGTCGTCGAGGCCCCCGCCCCCGCCCCCGCCGTCCCCAGGATCTTCGACCTGCTGCCCGCCGAGGAGCCCGGCGCCGCACCGGTGTTCGCACTGTTCGGCGCGACCGGCGAACTGAGCTGGCTGGTCCACCTCGCCGAGGGCCTGGCGGGGGAGGGCGCCGTCCTCGGCGTCCAGGCGCCCGGTTTCGCCGAGCCCGGCCGCGCCCCCGGGAACCCGTCGATCGCCGGACTCGCCCACGAGTGCGCCGGGGCGGTCCTGGAGCGGCACCCGGCCGGGCCGTTCCGGCTGGCCGGTCACGGGGCGGGGGCGCTGGTCGCCCTGGAGACCGCCCGCGAGCTCGCCGAGCGGGGGCACGAGGTCGAGCAGCTGACGCTGGTGGCCCCCGCACTGCCCGGCGCGGCGGCCCCCGAGGGCGCGGCGGCCCACGTCCGCGCCTGCACCGGGCTGTTCGGCGAGGTGTGGGGTGCGCGCGAGCCCCTGGCCGGTCTGCTGCCGGCGGGCGCCTCCGCCGCGGCCACGGCGGAGGCGGCGGCCCGGCTGCTCACCGGACACGCCGCACCGCCGTTCCCGGCGGAGCGGCTGGCCGGCTGGCTGGAGACGTCCGCCGCCTGGCACGGCGCGCTCGCCGAGGCGGTCGCCGGGTACGCGCCCCGGCCCTTCACCCCGGCCGTCCGCGTCGTCGTCCTGACCCCGGCCGAATCCCCGGCCGACGCCCCGGCCGCCGGGTGGCAGCGGGTGATCGTCCCGCCGCCGCACCTGGCCGGACTGCCCGCCGGTCTGCGGCTGCTGGGGGACCCGCTGGCCGCCGAGCAACTCCGCAGGGCGGTCGCGGGCGTGGACCCGGCGGCGACCGAACAGCCCGCCACCCCCGAGTCGGCCACTCCCGAGTCCACCGGCGCCACCGCCGCCCGGCCCGCGACACCGCCCGCCGTCCCCGAACCGGCGGCAGTCGACCCGGCCACCGGCAAGGAGGGCGCCTTCCTCGTCCCGGTGAACGGCGCCGGCGCCCGCCCGGCCACCTTCTGGACGCACCACCTGTTCGGCGACGTCAGCTACTGCGTCTACCTCTCCCGCCACCTGGGAGCCGACTACCCGGTCTTCGCCCTCGAACAGGTCGACTACGAGCTGGACTTCCGCCGTTTCGACGACATCCGCCAGATGTCGGCCACCTATCTCGCCGCGCTGCGCCGGCGCCGGCCGAACGGCCCCTACCGGATCGGCGGCTGCTCGTTCGGCGGCGTGGTCGCGTACGAGATGGCGCGTCAGCTGCTGGCGGCGGGGGAGACGGTCTCGCACCTCTACCTGGTCGACCCGCTGATGCCCGGCACCGGCGCCTGGAACGGCGTGGACGCCAGCGGCATCACCGAGGGCGAGGGGGAGAACCTGGCCCTGATGCTGATCGGCAACTCGGCCTGCCAGCTCTGGCGGGTCGACGAGCAGATCGCCGTCGAGAAGCTGCGCGGCCTCGGCCTGGACGAGCAGTTCGACGCGATGGCGGCACACATCGTCGCCAACTCGCCGGCCACCCTCGCCACCGAGCACGTGCTGAAGCTGATGCGCAGCAAGTGGGACGTGCTCCAGCTCAACGGCGAACTGCTGGACGGCTACACGGCGGAGCCGCTGGCGAGCGCGGTCGACACCACCGTCTTCCACGCGGCGAAGGGCTTCTCCGCGCCCGGCAACCCGTTCGGCATGCCGGTCATCCCGCGCACCGACGGCGACACCGGCAACGGCCTGGCCGAGCTGGTGGGCCGGGAGAACCTGACCGTCCACGTGCTGGACGCCGACCACTTCACCATCGTGCTGGAGGAGAACCTCCGGCGCATCGCCGGGCTGCTGCGGCCCTCGCTGGACCGGGAGTGAGACCGATGGAATTCAGCGTCTACTTCTTCGCCGCCGACGACCGGCACGAGGCCGGCGAGCGCTACCGCTTCGTCCTGGACGTGGCCCGCTTCATCGACTCCCGGGGGTTCCGGGCGATCTGGACCCCCGAGCGCCACTTCCAGGAGTTCGGCGGGAGCTTCCCCAACCCCTCGGTGCTGGCCGCCGCGATCGCCGCGGTGACCGAGCGGGTCGAGCTGCGGGCCGGCAGCGTGGTCGTGCCGCACCACCACCCGGTGCGGATCGTCGAGGAGTGGTCCCTGGTGGACCAGCTCTCCGGCGGCCGGGTGGGGCTCTGCCTGGCGACCGGCTGGCACAGCGGCGACTTCGTCTTCCAGCCGGAGCACTTCGCCGACCGGCGGGAGTACACCCTCGCCACCGTCGACACCCTGCGCGCGCTCTGGCGGGGCGAGTCGCTGTCGTTCCCCGGCCCGGACGGCGGCACCCTGCCGGTGCGGACCTTCCCGCGCCCGCGCCAGCCGGAGCTCCCGCTCTGGATGGTGCACACCGCCAACCCGGCGACCTGGCTGGAGGCCGGCCGGCGCGACCTCAACGTCCTGACCCTGCTCGACAGCTGGGAACGGCTGGCGGAGAACGTCGGCGCCTACCGCAGGGCGCGCGCCGAGGCCGGACTGGACCCGGCCGCGGGGGTGGTCACCGTCGGCATGCACACCTACGTCGGCGAGGACGAGGAGCGGGTGTGGCGGCTGGTGCGCGAGCCGGTCGGCCGCTACCTCTCCTCCTTCCTCACCCAGAAGCGCGGGGACCGGGCCGCGGCCGCGATGTCGGACGAGGAGCAGGCACAGCTGGCGGCCCTGGTCGCCCGCGACTACTACGACCGGCGCTCGCTGCTCGGCACCCCGGCCAAGTGCACCGCGGTGCTGGACCGGCTGGCCGCGATCGGGGTGGACGAGGTGGCCTGCCTGGTCGACTTCGGCCTGCCGTTCGAGGAGGTGCTCGCCGGGCTGCCCGCCCTGGACGCGCTGCGCCACGGGTACGCGGGGCCGGCCGGGACGGCGCCGCAGTCCGCGCAGTCCGCGCAGTCCCCGCCGGCCCGCCGCCTGCTGGCCGGCTACTACGACCAGTAGCGCTCCGGACGGCACCGCGCCCCGCCGCCGGGCACGGCGGCGGGGCGGCGGGGCGGCGCCGGAAATCAGCCGGCCTGTTCCACCAGGAGTTTCATCAACGACGCGGCGGAGGTCTGGAAGAAGAAGTGGTCACCGGGTAGCACATTCACCGTGAATTGCGCCGAGGTGTGGACCTGCCATGCCTGCAGATCGGCTTTCCGGCATTCGGTGTCCAATTCCCCGCCGAATGCCGACACCGGGCATTCCAGCGGAGCCTCGGGAAGGTACCGGTACGTTTCCTCGACGGCGACGTCGGCGCGCATGGCCGGAACGTACACCTCCTGCATTTCCCGGTCCGCGCGCAGCGCCGCCGGCACGCCGTGGCAGCGCTCGTCCAGCGCGTCCAGGAACCGGTCCATCGGCAGGTCGTGGATCGGCGCGTAGCGCGGCGGCAGGTGGGGCGCGGGCTGGGCGGAGATCGCGAGCAGGGCGGGCTCCGGGCCGCGTCCGTCCCGGAGGCGGCGTGCCACCTCGAACGCGATCAGTGCCCCGGAACTGTGTCCGAACAGGACGAACGGGCCGGTCAGGGCCTGTGTGCAGGCCGCTGCCGCGGCCGGTGCGAGCCCGGCCATCGAGGTCGCGAGGGGTTCGGCCCGGCGCACCTCGCGCCCGGGCAGTCGCAGCATCCAGAGGTCGACGTCCGGCGGCAGCAGGTCCGCCAGGCCGTGGTAGGAGGCGGTGCCGCCGCCCGCCCACGGCACGGCCAGCACCGTCAGCCGCGGATTCCGCCTGCGGCCGGCGCGGAGAAACCAGCGGTCCGGGTCCAGCTGAGAATCGGTCATGGGCCGCAACGATAGGGCAGCGCGGGCGGTCGGGGTACCCCGGGGAAAACATCGCGTCAAGGGATCGTCAATTCTCCGCCGACCCTTTCCGGAACCCCGTCGGCTCGCTACGATCGATCGTCGTCGGGGTTGCCGGAAACCTTGCGGAATCCCGGTCCGACGGAATTCCGCGGCAGGACGAGGAGTCACCTGATGCGCGTTGACAGAGCAGACGACCCGACCGGGGGGACCGCCGTGACGGGGCACACCCTGCACGGCCTCGCGCTGGCCCGGGCGGCGGCGCGGCCCGAGGCCGTCGCGGTGCGGCACGCCGGGCGCGACCTGACCTACCGGGAGCTGGACACCCGCAGCGCGGGGCTGGCCCGGGAACTGATCGGCCGGGGCGTGCGCCCCGGGGACCTGGTCGGGGTGTCGATGGCCCCGGCGGCCGAGCTGGTGGTGGCGGTCGTCGCCGTGATGCGGGCCGGCGCGGCCTACGTCGCGGTCGACCCGGCCTACCCCGTGGAGCGGATCCGCCTCGTCCTGGAGGACAGCGGCGCCCGCACCGTGCTGACCGACGCCGCGTCGGCCTGGGTCCCCGGCCTGGCCGGCCTGGAGGCCGTCCGGGCGGACCGGCCCGCCCCGGCGGACGCGGCACCGGCGGACGGGGCACCGGCGCCCGGCACGGCACCGGCCGAAGCCGCCGACCCGGCCCCGCTGCCGGAGGCCGGCCCGGCGGACCTGCCCTACCTGATCTACACCTCGGGCTCCACCGGCCGCCCCAAGGGCGCCATGAACCACCACGGCGGCGTGGCCGCGACCATGGTGGGTCTGGCCGCCGCCCTCGGTCTGGACGCCGGCGACCGGGTCCTCCAGGTGTCCTCGCTCAACTTCGACCTCTCGGTGATCGAGATCTTCGCCACCCTCGCGGTGGGCGGCACCGTGGTCGTCCCCGAGGCCGCCGACCGGACCGACCCCGGCGCCCTGCTGGACCTGCTGGCCGCCGAGTCGGTCACCGTCTGGTCATCCGCCCCGGCGCTGCTGCGCCCGGTCACCGACACCGCCCGGCGGCGCGGCGGCGGCCTGCCCGCCTCGCTGCGCACCGTGGTGCTGGCCGGGGACCGCTTCCCGCCCGCGATGGTCGCCACGCTCGCCGCTCTCGCCCCGGGCGCGGTCGCCCACAACGTGGCCGGCATGACCGAGGTGTCCTGCTGCAGCCTCGTGCACCGGGTCCGCCCGGAGGACGCCGGACTGGACGCCGTCCCGTGGGGCCGCACCCTGCCGGGGCACACGGTGCACATCCTGGACGAGGCCGGCCGTCCGGTGCCCGAGGGGGAGCCGGGCGAGCTGTACATCGGCGGCGTCGGCGTGGGCCAGGGCTACTGGAACCGGCCCGAGCTGACCGAGGAGCGGTTCCTGCCGGACCCGTTCGACGGCCGGGACGGCGCCACCTACTACCGGACCGGCGACCTGGCGGCGTTCCGTGCCGACGGCGGCATCGACTTCTTCGGCCGGCTGGACGGCCAGGTGAAGATCCGCGGCGTCCGGGTGGAGACCGGCGAGCTGGAGACCGCCCTGGAGCAGCACCCGCTGATCAGGGAGGCCGTCGTGGTGGCCCGTCACCCGCGGGTCGGCGAGGGCGTCCTGGTCGGGTACGTGGTGCCCGAGGCCGGCCGGCTGCTCTCCGCGGCGCAGTGCCGCGACCACCTGGCCAGGACGGTGCCCGCCCACTCGGTCCCCGGCGAGTTCTACTTCCTGTCCGGGCTGCCGCTGCTGCCCAGCGGCAAGGTCGACCGGGGCGCCCTGCCGTACCCCGAGGAGCCGGCGGCCGGGCCGGAGCAGCCGCAGGCCGCGGCCGGCGACGGGATCCTGGCCGCCGTCGTGGGCATCTGGGAGGAGGTCCTGGGGCGGCCGGGGGTCGGCGCCCACGACGAGTTCAGCGAGCTGGGCGGCCAGTCGCTGGCCGCGATGGAGATCGTCGGCCGGATCCGCGAGGGCTGGGGCGCCCGGACCTCGCTCGCGGCCTTCCTCGACCACTCGACCCCCGCCCGCTACGCGGCCCACCTGCGCGCCGCCGGAGCCGTCGCCCCCTTTGCCTGACGAGCCGTCACCATCCACCGGAAACAAGCGTTGTCACCACTGCCACCAAGGAGAGAAGTCGGATGACCACCAGCCTCCCCGCCGCCGAGCGCGACATCGTCACCCGGATCGGCCGGTACTACGAGAAGGACGGCATGGCCGCCGACCGCGGCGAGGTGATCGGCCACCTGCTGATCTCCGAGCCGGCCCGGCAGCGCGCCACCGACATCTGCGCCACCCTCGGCATCGACCGCGACGCCGTCGACAAGATGTCCGACCAGCTCGTGCCGGCCGGCTTCTTCGTCCGTGACGAGGCCGAGGACGGCGACTACTACCTGACCCTCCAGGACGCCACCTGGCCGCGGGTCATCCAGCACACCTTCCTCAGCTGGCCGGGCTTCCACGAGACCCTGGAGCGCGGTCTCAAGGCGATGGAGGCCGAGGGCACCTCCGACGAGCGGCTGGCCCGGCTGCGCAACATGGAGAAGCTCTTCCGCTACCTCGCCGTCGAGATGCCGGCGCTCTGGGGCCGCTACGAGGAGGAGAGCGCCGCCCGCGCGGCCGCCGCCTCCTGAACCGCCGCCTCCTGAACCGCCGCCTCCTGAACCGCCGCCCGGAACCCGTCGTACGAGCAAGGGAGTCGATCCGATGCAGGGGCCGAGTCCGGCCGTCGCGTCCGTACCGGCCGATCCGGTGTGGGTGCTGCGGCCCGAGCCGCGGGACCGCGCGGCACTCCGACTGCTGTGCGTCCCGTACGCCGGCGGCGGGACGGCGGTCTACCACGCGTGGGCGGCCGGACTGCCCGACTGGATCGACGTCTGGCTGGTGCGGCTGCCGGGCCGGGAGGTGCGGCTGCGGGAGCGGCCGCGCACCGACCTGCTGGAGCTGGTCCGCGAGCTGGCGGCGGCACTGGCCCCCGCCCTGGACCGGCCGTTCGCACTGTTCGGGCACAGCCTGGGCGCGCTGATCTCGTTCGAACTGGCCCGCGAACTCCGGGCCCGGTACGGGCTGGAGGCCGCGCACCTGACGGTCTCCGCCCGGACCGCGCCGGAGGTGCCCCAGCCGGGCCGGATGTCCCGGCTGCTCTCCGACGAGGAGTTCCTGGAGGTGCTGGACCGGCGCTTCGGCGCGGTGCCGCCGGAGCTGCGGACCGACCCGGAGATGCGCGCGCTCTACCTGCCGATGCTGCGCGGCGACATCACCATGCTGGAGACCTACCGGTACCGGCCGGCGGCTCCGCTGTGCTGCCCGATCACCGCCCTCGCGGGCAGCGCGGACGACGAGGCGACGCCGTCCGACCTGCTGGCCTGGGGCCGGCACGGCACCGGCGGGTTCGACCACGTCGTCCACGAGGGCGGCCACTTCTTCCTCCGGCCGCACCGGGAGGCCGTACTGGCCCGGCTGGAGGGGGACTTGGCCCGGACGCTGGTGCCGTGACGCTCCACTGACGCCCCGTCACTCCAGCGGGTGACACGGGTTTTCAGTGTCTTGCAAATGCAGTATGTTCAGTACACGCTGAACACCATGGCAATCACACACGACGAGGCTCTGCGCTTCGCGGAGGACGTGGCGCTGTACTTCGAGCAGGACGCCGGCCTGCCCAAGATGTCCGGCAGGCTCATCGGGTGGCTGCTGATCTGCGACCCCCCGGAGCAGACGGCGGGTCAGCTGGCCGAGTCACTGCAGGCCAGCAAGGCCTCGATCTCCACCTCCACCAGGCAGTTGATGGTGGCCGGGCTGATCGAGAAGGTGTCCAGGCCAGGTGATCGGCGTACGTACTTCCGGATCAACGACAACGGCTGGGCCGACTCGGTCTTCGAGCGGCTCGCCGCGGTGACCAACTTCCTCGGTGTGCTCGACAAGGGCACCGCGCTCATGGCGGGGGACACCCCCGCGCGCCGGGCACGCCTGGAGAACGTCGCCGACCTCTACCGCTGGATGCAACGAGAGCTGCCGCCGCTGCTCGCCCGGCACCGGGCGCAGCGCGGCTCGACGGAGGACGGAAAGTGAACGTATCGGCGATCGAGACAGTGGGTCTGACGAAGCGGTATCCCGGTAACCGCGGCGTCCATGATCTCGATCTCACGGTGGACCGCGGTGAGGTCTTCGGCTTCCTGGGCCCCAACGGGGCCGGCAAGACGACGACCATGAAGATGATCCTCGACCTGATCCGCCCGACCTCCGGGAAGATCCGCGTCCTGGGGCTCGACCCGGTGTCCCAGGGCTCCGAGCTGCGCGCCCAGATCGGTTACCTCCCCGGAGAGTTGGTGCTCGACGGGGCGGAGAACGTCGGCGAGCTGCTGGGCTTCTTCGCCCGGCTCCAGCACGGGCGGGTGGACCAGGCCTGGGTCGCCGAACTCGCGGACCGGCTCGGGCTGGACCGCAACCGCAAGGTCAAGAACCTGTCCAAGGGCAACAAGCAGAAGGTCGGCATCGTCCAGGCCTTCATGCACCGGCCCGCGCTGCTCGTCCTCGACGAGCCCACCAGCGGCCTCGACCCGCTGATGCAGCAGGTGTTCCTGTCGCTGGTGACCGAGGCCAAGGAGGCCGGACAGACGGTCTTCATGTCCTCCCACATCCTCAGCGAGGTGCAGGAGGTCGCGGACCGGGTCGCCATCATCAAGGACGGACGGCTGGTGACCACCGGCACCGTCCAGTCGCTCCAGCAGCAGGCCGTCAGCCACGTCGAGATCACCTTCGGCGGGCCGTTCGACCCCGACGAGTTCCTCCGGCTGCCGGGCGTCTCCGGCGCCCGGGTCGACGGGGCCACCCTGTTCTGCACGGTCGACGGCCCGGCCGACGGCCTGGTCAAGACCGCGGCCCGCTACCGGGTCGAGAAGTTCTTCTGCCACAAGCCCGATCTCGAATCCATCTTCATGGACGAGTACGTCAAGGAAGGCGCCACCGTTGTCCACTGAACTCCCGGTGTTCTCCAAGGCGATCCGTGACCAGCGCCGCGGACTGCTCCTGTGGGCGGTCGGCATCGCCGCGGTGATCGCCATCTACACCTCCTCCTACTCCCAGGTGAAGGACTCCGACCTCAGCTCGGTCCCCGACGGCATGGCCAGCGCCATGCACTTCGACGACCTGCAGAGCGGCGCCGGCTTCCTGGAGGGCACGGTGTTCGGCCTGCTCGGCCCGTTGCTGCTGCTGATCTTCGCGATCTCCACCGGCACCCGGGCCATCGCGGCGCAGGAACAGTCCGGCGTGCTCGACCTCTACCTCTCCTACCCGGTGCAGCGCCGGCGCTTCGCCCTGGAGCGGTTCGGCTCGCTGCTCGCGGCCGTGCTGCTGTTCACCCTGCTGATCGCGGTGGAGATCACCGGCCTCGCGTCCTCCCAGAAGATGGACGTCCCGGCCGGCAACATCATCGCCGGTGCCGTCCAACTCGGCCTGCTGGCCCTGTTCTTCGGCGCGCTCGCGGTCTCCGTCGGCGCGGTCACCGGAAGCCGGGCGACCACGCTGGGCCTCACCAGTGCCATCGCGGTCGGCACCTACGTGATCAACGCGGTGGCCTCGCAGATCGACGCCGCGCACTTCCTGCAGCGGCTCACCCCGTTCTACTGGGCGCAGGGCACCCGGCCGCTGCGCGACGGCTTCGACCCGGTCGGCGTGATCCTGCTGCTGCTGGCCACCGCCGCCGTGCTCGCGATCGGCCTGCGCGCCTTCGCCCGCCGGGACATCAACGCCTGACCCGCACCACCGCCCGGCACCCCTGCGCACCGCCCGTACTGCCCGAACCACCCCGCCGGAGCCGTGGGCCCACGGCTCCGGCGGGTGCTTCGCCGTGTCCGCAGTCCGCCGTTCCGCCCAGGAGGTCCCGCCATGAAGTCCATCGACTCCGGCTTTCTCATACGGCTCCGCGCCCGACTGCCCCGTGTCGAACGCTCCCAGTACGTCGCCTACCTGGCCGGCTGCGCGGTCTTCGCGTTCGGCGCGGCCTGCTTCATCGAGGCCGACCTGGGCACCGACCCGCTCGACGTCTTCGCGCTGGGCCTGCTGGAGCACGTCGGCCTCACCATCGGCATCGCCCAGGCCCTGGTCGCCGCCGTCTGCGTCGCGGTCTGGGCGGGCTGGAACCGCCGCCGCCCGGTGCTCTCCCCGTTCGTGACCTTCCTCTTCTGCGGCAGCCTGATCGACCTGATGCGGGCCGGCGGCACGGCCGGACTGGTCCCGCTGCCCGACCCGCTGCTGATGCTCCTCGGCAGCCTGCTCTGCGCCTACGGATCCTCGCTGATCATCATGAGCGGCATCGGCATCCGGGCCATGGACCTCGTCGGGATCAGCATGACCGAACGCTGGCGGTGGCCGTTCTGGGCCGCCAAGTGCAGCCTCGAACTGGTCCTGCTGGTCGGCGGCTACCTGCTCGGCGGCCCGGTCGGCGTCGGTACCGTCGCCTTCCTGGTGGTCGTCGACCTGCTGATCCAGCCCCTGATGCGGCTCAACGGCACCCTCCTCGGCCTGCGCAACGCGGGCCTCCCCGGTCTCAGCACCTCCCGCGCCGCGGTCTGACGCCCGGCGGCTCCCGCGTCGGCCGCCCCTGCCGTCCCGCCCGGCCCTGCCCCTGTCCCTGCCCGTCCGCCGGACGGCGGCGGCCCGGGCCACCGCCGTCCGGGCCGCCGTTCCCTCCGGACCTCCGGTCTACACCGTGGTGGCGATCCAGCCGATGCTCTCGTAGGTGTGCGGGCCGTCGGAGAGCACCGTGCCGCGGCCGACCAGCTCGTTGAGCCGGATCCGGAAGCCGGTGGTGGTCACGTCGGCGATCCGCAGGCCCGGGGTGTCCGGGCCGTTGAAGGTCTGGACGAACGGCACCACGATCACGTCCGAGCCGTCGGGGAACGGCGAGGGGAAGGTGACGTCGGTGAAGGTGGACGTGTCGCCGCCGGTGGTGGCCGATCGGCTGGTGGAGTTCAGCTGCAGCTTGCCGGTCTGGATGATGCTCATGGTCTCCGCCTCTCGCTCTACGGCCGCCGGCGCCCGCCCGTGGGCCGGGGCGCCGGGACGTCCGGGCCGTCGTCCCACCTGGGACCGAGGGGGAGTTGCCCGGGCCGGTCCGGGTTTAGAGCACAAGTCGCCGGTGCGGAGCAACTGTTCCCGTACGACTTGTCAAGCGCGACACGGCCGGTTAGCCTCCCCGCCCCCGGGCCGACCGGCCTCCCCCTGGTCGGACGGATTGTCAAGGCGGCACCGGATCCGCCCGTTCGGCAGTAGCCTCTGCGATGGCAACGACGGCCGTGGAGAAGCGAATTGGAGGCGGCGGTGGTCGAAGGGGAGGCCGCGGTCCGGGGCGGCGGCGAGGTCGGCGGAGCCGACGGGTCCGGCGGGTCCGGCGGCACCGCGGGGTCGCTGCACGAACGGGAGGCCGAGCTGCGCTCCGCCGGCGAGGCGGTCGGGATGCTCACCCGGCCCGGCGGCGCGGGCCTCGGGGAACTGCTCGTCTACACCGGCGCGGCCGGGCTGGGCAAGACCGCGCTGCTGACCGAGGCACGCCGGGAGGCACGCCGCGCCGGCTGCACCGTGCTGTCCGCCCGGGGCGGGGAACGCCGGCGCCACGAGCCCTTCCACGTGGTGCGCCAGCTGGTGCAGCCCGTGCTGGCGGCCCTGCCCGACGCGGAACGGGCACAGGTGTTCGGCCCCTGGGAGGACATCGTCGGCCCGGCCGTGGGACTGCTGCCGCCCGGCGGGCAGCTCGACCCGCAGGGCGTGCGGGACGGACTGGACTTCGTCCTCACCCGGCTCGTGCAGCGCCGCCCGCCGGTGGCCGTGATCGTCGACGACCTGCACTGGTCCGACCCCGAGTCGCTCGGCTGGCTCGCGGGCTTCGCGCTCCGCGCACGCGAACTGCCGGCCCTGCTCGTCCTCGCCTGCCGGGACGAGTTCCCCGACGACGCCCTCACCCTGCAGCACGACCTCCTGCGCAAGGCCGACCGCCGGCACGACCTGCGCCCGCTCCAGCCGGCCTCGGTCGCCCGGCTGGTCCGCGCCGCCCTGGGCGCGGGGGCCGAGGACGCCTTCTGCCGGCACGTCTGGGCGGTCACCGCCGGCAACCCGTACGAGACCACCGCCCTGCTGCGCGAGGTCCGCGACCAGCGCCTGGAGCCCGTCGAGGAGAGCACCGGCCAGCTGCGCGAACTCGCCGCCACCGCCAAGGGGATGACCCTGCGGCACTGGCTGGCGAAGCTCGGCCCCACCGCGGTGCGCTACGCCTGGGCCGCGGCCATGCTCGGTACCGACATCCGCCCGGACCTCGCCGCCGTCATCTGCGCCCAGGGCCCGGAGACCGCCGCCGGATCCGTCCGCCAACTGCGCCGGCACGGAGTCCTGATCAGCGCCCCGGGGGACCGGCTGGAGTTCGTCCACCCGCTGGTCGCCACCTCGATCTACCAGTCGATGCCGCCCGCCACCCGCACCGGGATGCACGGCGTCGCCGCCGTCGAGACCGAGAACGCCGGGCTCGGGCTGCTGACCGCCTCCCGGCACCTGCTGGAGACCCTGCCCGACGGGGACGGCGCCACCGTGGGCAAACTGCGCGCGGCCGCCCGCGAGCACCTGGCCATCGGCGCGCCCGAGGCGGCCCAGCGCTGTCTGCGCCGGGCCCTCAGCGAACCGCCCGCCGACGAGGAACGGGCCGCGCTGCTCTACGAACTCGGCTGCTCCGCCCTCCTCACCGACCCGGCGACCACGGTCAACCAGCTCCGGCTGGCGCTCGCGGACCCCCACGGGCTGGACCCCGGACTCCGGATCGACGCGACCTTCCGGCTCGCCCAGGCCCTCGCCCACAGCAACCGGCTGGGCGAGGCCGCCGCCGTCTGCGCCGAGGAGGCGGCCCGCACCCTGCCCGGTCCGGGCCGCCTGCGGCTGGAGGTCGCCCACTTCATGTTCGCCGCCTTCCAGTCGGAGGACGCGGACGGGCCGGGCCGCTCCCGGCGGCTCGAAGAGTTCGACCGGATGCTGGAGACGGTCGGCATGGCCTTCGGCGACCTCCGCGAGGACGGCCCGGCCGCCCCGGCCCCCGGCGCCGCCTTCACCCACGACGGCCTGATCCACGCGGTCGCCGTGCTGCGCTGCTGGGACCTCACCCTGCGCGGGGCGGACCGCGCGGAGGCGATAGCCCTCGCCGAGTCCGCCCTGCCGGGCGGCCGGCTCCCGCACAGCCTCGGCTGGACCAACACCGTCTGGGGCTTCGAACTGCCCGGGATCCTCGGCATCAGCTACCTCTACGCCGACCGCGTCGACCGGGCGGAGGAACTGTTCACCGAAGCGGTCCGCGCCTACGAGGTCGCCGGATGGAGCGGCGGCCACCTCGGGTTCGCGTACCTGCTGACCGGCATGCTCCGGTTCCGCTGCGGCGCCCTGGCGGAGGCCGAGGACTACCTGCGCCGGGCGCTGCGCCTGGCCGAACGGATCGGCCCGGCCACCCCGTTGCACTGGGACGCGGTCGGGGCGCTCGCCGAGACCCTGGCCGCGCGCGGCCGGGTGGCCGAGGCCCTGGAGCTGGCGCGCGCCCACGGTTTCGGCCCGCCGTACCCGACCGTGATGGTGCTGCCCGACGCCCCCACCCTGTACGGGCGGCTGCTGCTGGCGCGGGGCGACGCGCCCGCCGCCGCCGAGACGCTCACCGCCGCCGGCGCCGCCCTGGACGCCCGGGGGTGGCGCAACACGGTGTGGGCGCCGTGGCTCGGCCACCTGGCCCGCGCGGTCGCCGCCGACGCGCCGGACCGGGCCCGCGACCTCGCCGAGGAGGGCGTCCGCCGGGCCCGGGAGTCCGGGACGGACTCGGCCATCGGCACCGCCCTGCGGCTCAGCGCCACCGTGCACGACCGCCCGCGCGCCACCGAACTGCTCGGCCAGGCGGTCCGCCACCTGGAACGCTCGCCCGCCCGTTACGAGCACGCCCTCGCCCTGGTCGACCTGGGTGAGGTCCTGGGCACCGCCCCGGCGGCCCGCACCGCGCTCGCCCGGGGGCTCGAACTGGCCGCCCACTGCGGCGCCGACGGCCTCGCCACCCGCGCGGGAGCCCTCCTTCGCGCGGGCGCGCCGGGGTGAGGGGCGGTGGGAGCGCCCCGGTGCGGTCGGGGCGCTCCGGCGTGCGGGGGGATCAGGGCGGCGTGTCCCCGCCGCCCGTTTCCCCGTCGTCCGCCGTCCGGATCGCGTGGACGATCCGGGCCGCCCAGTCGGCGGGCCGCTCGTGGCCGAGGAGTTCGGAGAGCCGCTTCATCCGGCTCCGCCGTTCGGCGGGCGGGAGGGCGAGGGCGCGCCCGAGGACGAGGGCGAGGTCCTCCGGCGAGCGGGGGTCGGTGAGCAGTGCCGCCCCGCCCAGTTCGGCGGCGGCACCGGCGTGGCGGGAGAGCACCAGCACGCCCGGGTCGCCCCGGTGCCGGGGGAGCGCCGTCCGGGCGGCGACGAACTCCTTGGCGGTGAGGTTCATCCCGTCCTGGAGGGAGGTCACCCAGAGCACGTCGGCCGCCAGGTAGGCGTCCACCACCCCGGTGGGGGACAGGCGGTGCGGCCGGTAGTCGATCGGCTGCCACCCGTCCGTCCGCCAGCGGGAGTTGACCTCGTCGACGCGCCGGGCGAGGAGGCGGCCGGTGGCGTCGTACGCGGTGATCCCGGGTTCCGGCGGCGGGCAGACGAGGCGGAAGGTGAGCCGGCCGCGCAGCGCGGGCCGGCCGGTGAGCAGAAGGTCGACGGCGTCGACCTTCTGGATCGGGGCCTTGGCGTAGTCGAGGCGTTCGACCGAGAGCACGACGCGTCCGGGCGCCGGGCGCCGGTGCGGGGTGCGGAGCCGGGCGAGCCGTTCGACGGCGGGCCGGTCGATCCCGAGCGGGTGGACGGCGGTGCGGGGCGTGCCGGGCCCGCCGGCCAGGGTCTGCCGGAACCGTTCGGCGAAGGCGTCGGTGTGGAAGCCGGCCCAGTCGAGCCGGGCGAGCGAGGAGCGCAGTTCGGCGGCGACCGGAAGCGTGGCGAAGGTGTCCGGGGCCGGGAACGGGGTGTGGTGGAACAGGCCGGTCCTGAGGTCGGGCCGGATCCGGCGCAGCAGGCCGGGGACGAGCCAGAGGTTGTAGTCGTGGAGCCAGACGGTGGCGCCGGGCGCGGCCTGTCCGGCGATGTGCCGGGCGAACCGCGCGTTGACCATGCGGTAGTCGGCCCAGGAGGCCTCGTCGAAGACCGAGCGTTCGGGCTCGGACATCAGCACCGGCCACAGGGTCTCCTTGCAGGCCCGGTGGAAGTAGCCGCTCCAGGTGGCCGGATCCACCGGGACGGCGGCGAGCGGCGGTGAGGCCGGGCGGGGCCGGGTGGCCCGGTGGTCGAGCCCGGTCTCGGCGGTGACCCAGATACCCGGCAGCCGGTCGGAGAAGACGCTGGTCAGCGCGGGCAGGATGCCGTTGGGGCTGCCGGGCGGCTGCCAGCTGTCGCCGTTCCAGCGCAGGGGCGGGCGGTGGTAGGCCACGACGAGGGCGTGCCGGCCCACCGGCGGTTCACCGCGGTCCGAGCCGCGGGGCGGCCCGGGGTCCGGCCCGGGACCCGCTTGCGACCCGCCGCCCGCGCGTCCGGATCCGGCGGCCGGCGCCGGGCGGAGCCAGCCGAGTTCCCGCAGCGCCGAGTGGATGCCGGCCGCGCCCCGCGCGTCGGGGCGGTGCACGAGGGGGTCCCCGGCGAGGGCGGTGAGCAGGGCGGGTTCGGCGCCGCCGACGATCACGGCATGGGTGCCGAGCCGGAACAGCGAGAGGTCGTTGAGCGAGTCCCCGGCGACCAGGATCTCCTCCGGTCGCCAGCCCAGTTTGGCGGCCAGCGCCCGAACGGCGTTGCCCTTGGAGGCTCCTGGGGGCAGGACGTCGAAGTAGCGGTCCGCCGAGTACTCCCAGCGGCAGCCCAGCGCCTCGACGGCGGCGGTGAGTTCGGCGGTCAGGCCGTCGGGCGGGAGGAAGTAGGAGCAGCGGCCGTCCTGGACGACGCCGTGCTGGTCGGTGAGGGCGGGGAAGCGGTGCAGGGCGGCGCGCACGCGTTCCCGGCCCGGCCAGCCGGTCCGCAGGTGGTCCTGGATCGGGTCGACGGGGGTGAGGTCCGTGCCGTCCACCACGGTGGCGCCGACGTCGGCGATGATCCACCGGGGCCGCGGGAGGAGCGGGTCCCGCAGGAGGTCCCGGACCGAGGCCGGCCCGCGTCCGGTGGCGAACACCGGTGTGACGCCGGGGTGGCGGGCCAGGGCGTCCCGCAGCCGGCGTCGGTCCTCCGGGGTCCCGCCGAGTAACGTGCCGTCCAGATCGGTGACCAGAATCCTCGACATCCGAGGGACGCTAACACGATCACGTCGCGTAGTGAAGTGTTCACTTCAGGCTGATGTCCGCCGGACGCGGGGCGGGCCGGTGTGCGGCGCGGCGGCCCGGGATCAGGCGTAGACGAGGGTGTAGAGCTCCTCGATCTGCCCGGCGGTGGGGACGGCGGGGTTGTTGGCCGGGGAGCCGGAGGCCAGGGCCTGTTCGGCCATCAGGGGGGTGAGCCGGGTCCAGTCGGCCCGGTCGATGCCGTAGGCGTGCGGGGTGGGGACGGCCAGGTCGTGGCAGAGCCCGCGGAGCGCGTCGACGAGCCCGGCGGACGCGGTGGCGTCGGAGTCGGCGGTGGTCGCGGCCCCCAGGGCGCGGGCGCAGTCGGCGTACCGGTCGGGTGCCGCGTGGACGGAGAAGGCGGTCACGGCGGGGAACAGCATCGCGTTGGAGAGGCCGTGGGCGACGTGGAAGTGGGCGCCGATCGGGCGGCTCATGCCGTGCACCAGGGCGACGCTGGAGTTCGAGAAGGCGATGCCGGCCTGGGTCGCGGCGAGCATCATGGCCTCGCGGGCCTCTTCGTCCGACCCGTCCGCGTAGGCGCGGCGCAGGTGGCGTCCGATGGTGGCGATCGCGGTGAGGGCGAGCCCGTCGGAGAAGGGGTTGGCCCTGCGGCTGACGTACGCCTCGACGGCGTGGGTGAGGGCGTCGATGCCGGTGTCGGCGGTCAGGCGGGGCGGCATCGACATCGTCAGGGCCGCGTCGACCACGGCCGCGACCGGCAGGAACGCGGGGCCCGGACAGAGCATCTTCTCGTCCGTCCCGCTGTCGGTGATCACGGTGAACTGGGTCGCCTCCGACCCGCTGCCGGCGGTGGTCGGGACCGCGATCACCGGCAGTGCCGGACCGAGGTTGATCCGCGGCGCCCGGTAGTCGCGCATCCGGCCGCCCTGCACGCCCAGCAGGGCGAGGGCCTTGGCGGTGTCCATCGGGCTGCCGCCGCCGAACCCGATCACGGAGTCAGCCCCGTGCTCGTGCAGCGCCGCCAGGCCCGCGGTCAGCGAGTCGGTCGTCGGATCGGGCACCGTGTCGGCGAACAGCCGCGGCTGCACTCCGGCCGCGCGCAGGGTCGCGGTCAGGCGCTCCGCCGCGCCGTTGCCGACCAGGAACGCGTCCGTGACGAGCAGCGGGCGGCTCAGCCCGAGACCGGCGACGACCGTACCCAACTCCTCGGCGGCGCCCCGCCCGACGCGCAGGATCCGGGGCAGGGACAGGCTGGTGACCATGGGGAACCCCTCGGCGGTGGGAGGACGGGCCCGCGGTTGCGGCGGGGCGGTCCGACTCTGCCGCCCGCGGGGCCGTGCGTTCAAGCGCCAAACGTGCAGACGGGATGTGCGCGAACGCAGATACGCTGACGGGATGCCGCCCCGCCCCCGTTCCCGCCCCCGGTCCGGTTCCCGCGCGCCTGCCCGTGCGGGTGCGGGTGCGGGTGCGGGGGAGCCGGGGCCCGCCGGGGCGGCCGGCCCCGGCGGGCCGGACCCGCGCCGGCTGCGCGCGGACGACCTCCGCTATCTGCTCGCGGTCGCCCGCACCGGGCGGCTGGTCACCGCGGCCGACGCGCTCGGCGTGGACCACACCACGGTGTCCCGCCGGATCGCCGCGCTGGAGCGGGGACTCGGCGTGCGGCTGATCGAACGGGGCACGGAGGGCTGGGCCCTGACGGACGCCGGGAAGGCCGTCGCCGAGAGCGCCCGTTCGGTCGAGGACGCGCTGGTCCGGGTGGTCGAGGCGGTCTCCGGGCAGGACGAGCCGTCGCTGCACGGGACCGTCCGGGTGAGCGCCCCGGACGGCTTCGGCACCGCCTTCGCCACCCCCGCGCTGGCCCGGGTGCGTCGGCAGCACCCCCGGCTGCGCGCCGAACTCATCACCGCGACACGCCAGTTGACCCTCCACCCGGCCGGCTTCGACCTGGCCCTGGCGATCGGCCGGCCGCCGCGCAGCCGACTGGTGACCGAGCACCTCACCGACTACGCCCTGGGGCTGTACGCCGCCGACGAGTACCTCACGCGGTGCGGGTCCCCGGGGTCGGCGGCCGACCTGCGGGAGCATCCGCTGGTCTTCTACATCGAGTCGATGCTCCAGGTCGGCGACCTCGACATCGAGCGCCATCTGCCGGGCGTCACACCCGCGTTCTCCTCCACCAACGTCTTCGCCCAGGTCGAGGCGACCAGGCTGGGGGCCGGGATCGGCGTACTGCCGGCCTTCCTCGCCGAGCGGGCCGGACTGCGGCGCCTGCTGCCGGAGGAGGTCGACATCCGGCTCCCGATCACCCTGGCCGTCCGCCGGGAGGCGGTGACCGAGCCCGCCGTCCGGGCCGTCCGGGACGCCCTGCACCGGGAGGTCGCCGACCGGTCGGGCGACCTGCTCCCGCGACGGCCGGCCCGGCCCGGCCCCCCGGGAGGCCGAAGCGTCGGGTGACCCCGGCGCCCGGCCCGACCGTGCACGGGGCACGGCGGCACAGGGCGTTGTCGTCCCCGGCCCGGCGGGCGGTGGGGCCCGCGGGGCCGCGGTTTCACCCCGTTGGCGGGTACTCGGTGCGCCGGTTCGCGGCCTTTCCTTCCGTAGCGTGCGGATCCGTACTCCGGCACCCCGTGCCCCCGCGCCCACCGGAACGAGGTCCCATGGCTCACCCCCGGCCGTCCCGCCGCACGCTGCTGCGCTCCGGTGCCGCGCTCGCCGCGCTGGCCATGACCGAGGCGTGCTCCTCCTCCGGCGGCGACGGGACCCCCGCCCCGGCCGGCACGGCCCCGGCGGCCCCGGTGACGTCGGCCGCCCCCTCCGCCGCCGGCCGGGCGATGCCCGCGGAGTCCCGCCCGCACACCCGCACCTTCATGGCCTGGCCGGCGCTGGAGGAGGTCTGGGGCGACCAGCTGCCCGGTGTCCGCCGGGACATCGCGGGCCTCGCCCGCGCCGTCGCCGGCTTCGAGCCGGTCGTGCTGCTGGCCCGCCCCGACCAGGCCGAGCAGGCGCGTCAGGCCTGCGGCCCCTCCGTCGAGGTGCTCGATCTGATGGTCGACGACCTGTGGGCCCGGGACACCGGCCCGACCTTCGTCACCGGCCCGCAGGGGCTCGCCGGGGTCGACTTCGGCTTCAACGGCTGGGGCGGCAAGCAGACCCACGCCGACGACGGCCAGGTGGCCCGCAACCTCCTCGCCCACTACGGCATCACCCGGATCCAGGCACCGATCACCGGCGAGGGCGGCGGCATCGAGGTGGACGGCGAGGGCACGCTGATGGCCACCGAGAGCTCCTGGGTCAACGAGAACCGCAACCCCGGGGTGCCGCGCGACCGGATCGAGGCGGGCTTCAAGGAACTGCTCGGCGTCGAGAAGGTGATCTGGTTCGAGGGCGTCGCCGGGCAGGACATCACCGACTGCCACATCGACGCGCTCGCCCGCTTCGCCGAGCCCGGCACCGTCGTCCTGCACCGGCCCGCCCCCGGTACCCCGCCGGACGTCTGGACCACCGCCACCGAGCAGGCCCTCCAGGTCCTCGCGTCCACGACGGACGCCAGGGGACGCACCCTCAAGGTGGTCGACCTCCCCGAACCGGACCTGGAGCTGATCGAGGGGGCGGGCAAGGACTTCCTCGGCACGTACATCAACTACTACGTCTGCAACGGCGGCGTTCTCGTCCCGCGCTTCGGGGACCCGGCGGCCGACGACGCCGCGGCCGGGATCATCGGAGGGCTGCACCCCGGGCGCAAGGTCGTCCAGGTCGACATCAACCACATCGCCTCGGGCGGCGGGGGCATCCACTGCGCCACCCAGCAGCAGCCGGCCACCGGCGGCGCGTGACCGTCGCCCTTCCGCCGTGCACGCTTCCGGCCGTCGCGCTCGCGCCCTGCGCGCCCGGGTGCCCGGGGTGCCGTGGGGCCGCCGTCAGGCCGGTGCCGGGATGTCGTGGGTGGCGCAGTGGATGCCCCCGCCGCCGCCCGCGACGGCGTCGATCCGCACGGGGACGATCTCCCGGCCCGGGAAGTACTGCCTCATGATCTGCTGCGCCCGCTCGTCGGCCCGGGCGTCGCCGAACCTCGGCAGGTAGACGCCCTTCCCGCCGATGTAGAAGTTCATGTAGGAGGAGACGAAGGCGTCGCCGTGTCCGGTGATCCGGTCCGGGTCCGGCTGCTGGAGCTCGACCACCTGCAGCCTGCGGCCGGTGGCGTCGGTGGCCTCCGCGAGGACGGTGCGGGCCTGGTCGGCGGAGCGGGACCAGACGTCGGCCGGGCTGCCGGGGAAGGCCCGGTCGAGGAGGACGACGCCGGGGGCGGCGAAGCGGGCCAGGCAGTCGACGTGGGCGTCGGTGATGTCCTCGCCCCGGACGCCCGCGAGCCAGATCACCTTGGTGACGCCGAGGGCCTGCTTCAGTTCCGCCTCGACCTGGTCCCGGCTCATGCCCGGGTTGCGGTTGTCGTTGACGACGGAGCTCTCGGTGACGAGGAGGGTGCCCTGGCCGTCGGTCTCGAAGGAGCCGCCCTCGGCGACCAGCCGGGTCCCGATCCGCTCGAAGCCGTACCGGGCCAGTACCGTCCTCGCGACCTTGCCGTCGTTGCCGTGCCGCTGCTTGCCGCCCCAGCCGTTGAAGTTGAAGTCGACGCCCTTGACCTTTCCGCCCTCCTCGACGAAGACCGGCACGGTGTCCCGGGCCCACAGGTCGTCGACGGCGATCGGGACGACCTCGACGGCCGGTCCGCAGGCCTTCCGGGCGGCCTCCTGGTGCTCGGGCCGGGCCATCAGCACGACCGGTTCGCGGTCGGCGATGGCCTTGGCGAGGCCCGCGACGTCCCGGCGGACGGCCGGCAGGTCCTCGGCCCAGACGGCCTCGGAGGCGGGCCAGGACATCACCGTGCGCAGGTGCGTCTCCCACTCGGCCGGGAACCGGCGCCCGCCCGGGGCGCCACCGGCCGGGGTGCCGGTGGGTGCGGTGCCGTCGGGGGTCGTTCCCGCCGTGCCCGGCGGCGGGGGCGGCACGGTGGCGCCGGTCTCCCCGGTGCCGGCGGGGCCGCAGGCGGTGAGGCCGAGCGTCAGGGCGCCGGCGCCGGCTCCGGCGGCGGCGAGGGAACGGATCACGGTACGGCGGGACGGGGCGGCGGTCATCCGGGTGCTCCAGGGTGAGGGTGGCGGTGCGGGCAGCGGGCGGCGGGAGGCGGCTACGGCAGCGGTTCCTGCATGGTCGAGCAGTGGATCCCGCCGCCGCCGGTCATCAGGCGGTCGACGTCGATCTGCACCACCTCGCGGCCGGGGAACGCGGCGGCGAGCGCCTCCTTCGCCGCGGCGTCCCTGTACCGGTCGCCGAACTGCGCGGTGACGACCCCGCCGTTGACGACGTGGAAGTTGAGGTAGGAGTCGACGAACTTCGAGCTGCGCGAGCGGACGGTGTCCGGCCCGTGCACGGGGATCACCCGCAGCCGGCGGCCCCTGGCGTCGGTGGCGGCGGAGAGGATCGCGAACTGCTCGCGGGCGTCGCGCGCCCAGACGTCGTCGCGGTCGGCGGGCGGCAGCTGGACCATCACCACGCCCGGGCGCACGAAGCGGGAGGTGACGTCGACGTGGTCGTCGGTGATGTCCCGGCCCTTGATGCCGGGGAGCCAGATCATGGTGTCCGCGCCGTAGGCGTCCAGGACGGCGTCCTCGATCTCGTCCCGGCTCATCCCGCGGTTGCGGTTCTTGTTGACCAGGCTGCTCTCGGTGGCCATCACGGTGCCGTCGCCGTCGGTCTCGATCGCGCCGCCCTCGCCGACGAAGTCCGCGAAGGTGTGGCGCAGGCCCCGGTGGACGGCGAGCAGTTCGGCGACCCGGGCGTCGTCGTGGTGCACCTGCTTGTCGCCCCAGCCGTTGAAGTTGAGGACCACCGCGTCCAGGCCGCCGCGGCCGTCGCGGCGGAACACCGGCGCGATGTCGCGCATCCACAGGTCGTCGGTCGGGACGGCGGTGATCACCTCGACCCCGGAGCCGCACCGGGCCCGGGCCTTGCCCGCGGTCCAGTCGTCGGGGGCGCACATCACCACCGGCTCGAACTCGGCGATCGTCCGGGCGATCAGTGCGATGTCCTCCTGGATGCCGCCGAGCCGGAGCCCCCACACGCCCCGGCGGGCGGGCCAGGACATCCAGGTCCGCGCGTGCGGGACGTCGTCCGCCGGAACCCGGGGGTACGGGCCGGTGGAGCGGTCGTCGCGGTAGTGGCTCATGAGGGTCTCCAGATCGAACGAGGGGTGCCGCGCGGGGGCCCGGAAGAGCGCCCCGCTGCTCGTCCAGGCTCACACTGACTGAAAAATCAGTCAAATATGGCGGCGGATCCGTACTCCGTGCCGGTGAACGGCTGCGGAGCGTGACGAAACCCCAAGATCCCGCAGGATCGGGCCCGCGGGATCAGGCGTCGAGTCGGGCCAGTTCGGCGCCGATGGCGTCGGTCAGCAGCGTCCGGGCGTCCGCCAGCGGCAGACTGCCGCTGAGCCAGCGCATGCTCAGCCCTTCGAGCAGCGCGGTCAGCCGCTCGGCCGCCCCGGACAGCGCCACCGCCGAGGACATCGGCCGGACGTCGCCCAGCAGCTCGGCGACCTCCTGCACCCAGACCCGGGTGGCCCGCGACAGGTCCTCGCGCAGCGTCTCGTCGAACACCGCGCTCGCCCGCAGCTCGCCCCAGGCGGTGCTGTTCTCCCGCACCGTCACGCTGTCCTGGAGCTCCAGCAGCAGCGTCTGCTCCAGCTCCTCGCGCGGGGTGGCCGGCGGCGCGCCGGCGGCACGGTCGGTGGTGTAGCGCTCCGCCCGGTCGTTGATGAACTCCAGCGTCTGGCGGAGGATCCCGGTGCGGTCCTTGAAGTGGTAGTAGATCAGCGCGGTGGACACGCCCGCCTCGGCCGCGAGCTCCTCCACCCGCAGTCCGCGCACCCCGCGCCGGGCGATCACCCGCGCGGCTGCCTCCAGGATCGACGTTTTACGACTGGCCACGGTGCACCACCCTACCCGGGGCCCGATCGGCGGCCCGGCCCCGGGCCGAAAGGCCCATCGGGTGACGTTCCGGCAGGTGGAGCGGGTCCGGCCGGTCCGGCCGGGTCCGAAACGGGGCGTCGCGGCCGGTGTGACGTGGATCACGGCCCGAAGGAAAACCACGGCGCTCCGCCGGCCGTCAGACCAGGGCGTGAAACGTTCACCGGCCTCGATGACCGAAGCCCAGCTGGTCCGGCGGATCTCCCGGGGGGACACCGCGGCCTTCGACGAGCTGTACCGCCGCAGCGCCCCCTGGCTGACGGCACGGCTGCGCCGTCGCTGCGCGGACGACGAGATCATCGCGGAGGTCCTCCAGGAGACGTACCTGGCGGTGTGGCGGGCCGCCGGCTCCTACGCCGACAGCATGCGCGGGGAGGAGGCGGGCGGCTGGCTGTGGACGATCGCGGCCCGCCGGCTGGTCGACGCCTTCCGGGTGCGCGGCCGGCACGGCGCGCTCCCGCCGCTGTCCATGGCCCCGGGCCCGGTGCCGTCGGCCGAGCACGAGGTGCTCGACGCCGCGATCGGCGGCGACCTGGGCGCCGCCCTGGACCGGCTCGCCCCCGAGCTGCACCAGGTGCTCACCGCGATGGTGCTCGACGGGCTGACGGTCCGGGAGACCTCGGCCCTGCTGCGGATCCCCGAGGGAACCGTCAAGACCCGCGCCCGCCGTGCCCGCCTCGACCTGCGAAAGGCCCTGTCATGACTGCGCACCTGTCGCGCGAGCTGCTGCTGCGTTACGTCCTCGGTCCGGACACTCCGGCCGACGGGGTTCCCGCGCCGGGAGCCGCCGCCCCGACCGCCGGCGAGCTGTGGGCGGTGGAGGCGCACCTGGAGGGGTGCGCCCACTGCCGGGCCGGGCTCGCCGAGGTCTCCCGGGCGCACAGCCCCGCCGACACCGCGCTGGTGCGGCAGGTCCGGGACCGCCTCACCGAGGTGCTGCCGACCGTGCCGGTCCGCCGGCGGCGGTGGCACCGGCTGCGCGCGGAACTGGCCCGGTGGGCGGCCCCGGCGCTCGGCCCGTGGGTCGCCGCGCTGGTGCTGGTCGTGCTCGGGGCCCTGATCCTGTCGTCGGCCGTCACGCACGAGTCCCCGGCCCTGCAACTGCTGGCCCCCGCGATGCCGCTGCTGGGCGTGGCCCTCAGCTGGGGGTCGCACTCCGACCCGGTCCACGAACTGGTCGCGACCACCCCCAGGGCGGGGCTCGGCCTCCTGCTGCGCAGGACCGCGGCCGTGCTGTCCCTCGTCGTCCCCGCCCTGGCGGTCGGCGGACTGCTCACCGGCACCGCACCCGTCCTGGTCGTGCTGCCCGCCCTCGCCCTGACCTGCGCCGCCCTGGCCCTGGGCAGCAGGATCGGCATCCAGCGCGCCGCCACCGCGCTGGGTGCCGGATGGGCCGCGATCGTGGTCGTCCCCGCGACGGAGGGCCACACCGTGCCCGCCTACCTCCAGGCCTCCGCCGCCCCGGGCTGGGCCGTCGCGGCCGCCGCCCTCGGCCTCGCCGTCGTCCTGTGCCGCGACACCTACCTCCACCCGCGCGAGGCCCGCGCACGGCACCGCTGACGGCCGGTCCGTCCTGCGCCGGCCCCGCCTGCCACCCGTACTTCCCTTCACCCGCACCGCGAGGAGATCCGCCATGCCCGCAACCATCGCCGCGAGCGACATCGCCCCCACCGGCTACGCCCACCACATCCGGGCCCGCGGACTGACCGTCCGGCGCGGCCGCCGGCTCGCCGTCGACGGCGTCGACCTCGACCTCGGCACCGGCGTGCACGGCCTGCTCGGCCCCAACGGGGCCGGCAAGACCACCCTGATCCGCACCCTCGCCACCGTCCTCGAACCGCACGGCGGAGAGCTGGAACTCCTGGGCACCACCCGCCGCAGCCGCGGCGAACTGCGCGAACTGCGCCGCCGGCTGGGCTATCTGCCGCAGGCGTTCGGACACTACCGGCGGTTCACGGTAAGGGAGTTCGTCGAGTACATGGCCTGGCTCAAGGACGTGCCGGGCCGCCGGGCCGCCGACGCGGTGCAGCACGCCATCGACCGGGTCGACCTGACCGGCCGGGCCGACGACCGGATGGGCTCGCTCTCCGGCGGCATGCTGCGCCGCGCGGGCATCGCCCAGGCGATCGTCAACGACCCCGACATCCTGCTGCTCGACGAGCCCACGGTCGGTCTCGACCCCGCCCAGCGCCTGGAGCTGCGCGCCCTGCTGCGCGACATCGGCGAACAGGCCTGCGTCCTGGTCTCCACCCACCTGGTCGAGGACGTCGCCGCGGCCTGCACCAACGTGGTGCTGATGGACGAGGGCACCGCTGTCTTCGCCGGCCACGTCGACCGGCTCCGGGCCGCGGGCACCGACACCGACCCGGGCGACAGCGAGATCGAGCGCGGTTACTCCGCCGTCCTGCGCCGGCACCACGAGGCGAAGGCCGGAGCCCGGCGCTGAGGCCCGGCCCCGCCGGGACCCGCCCGACCCCGCTTCCCCGACCCCGCTTCCCCGACCACTGGAGACGTCGAAATGTTCCGCATGCTGCGCCTGGAGGCGAAGCGCTCCGTCGCCCTGGCGCTGTTCCTGGTGCTGGCCGCCCTGACCAGGGTCTTCCTCTGGATGGACGTCCAGGAGTGGGCGGCCGCCTGGACACCCCTGCTCCACTCGATGAGGTCGACCGCCCTGACCGGCCTGCCGGTGGTGCTGGCCGCCGGGATCTGGCACGGCGGCCGGGAGCGGCGCAGCGGCGTCAGCGAGCTGTTCGCCGCGACCCCGCGGTCCGGCCCGGTCCGGCTGCTGCCCGCCTTCGTGGTGCTGGCCGGTGCGGCGGTGCTCGCCGTGGCGGCTGTGACCGGGTGGGCCGCGGTCGGCGTCTCCGGCAAGGCGACGTTCGACGACGGCCAGTGGCCGCTGGGCCTCGCGGTGGGCCTGCTCGTCCTCGCCGCCGTGGCCCTGCTCGGTCTGGGCATCGGACGGCTGGCGCCGGCGCCGGTCGCGGCGCCGCTGGGCGCGGTGCTGCTGTTCCTGGTCCTGGTGGTCAGCGAGGCCCGGAACGGGCGGCCGGCGAACCGCCTGGTCGACCTGGTGCTGCCGATGCTGCCGGTGACGGACGGCTTCCACCGGGTGCTGCCCTCGCTGTCCTTCGCCCAGATCGTCTGGTTCGCCGGTCTCGGCGTGACCGGGGTGCTGCTGGCCGTCGCGGCCACCACCCGGACCAGGGTGCTGGCCGCGATCCCGGCCGCGGCCGGACTGGGGATCGGGTTCCTGGTGGCGCCGACGGGCGGGATCGCCCCCGCCCCGGGGGCGACCGCGCTGGTCTGCGCGCCGGAGGACGCCCGGGTCTGCGTCACCCGGGTGCACCGCCGGGCCCTGCCCGACCTCCTGGGCCCCGGCCGCACGGTGCTGGACGCCTACGCGGCGGTGCCCGGCGGGCCCAAGCGGGTGCAGGAGGACCGGATGAGCTGGATGCTCGACGACGGCCGCGGCGCACCCGGCACGGGGGACCCCGACACGGTGCTGCTCGGGATCTCCTACCGGACCCAGGAGGGCGGCATCCGGTGGGAGCCCGACACCGTGCGCGACATCCTGGCCCGGGCCGCCTTCCTCGACGACCGCTGCTATGCCGAGGGCGCGGAGGGGCAGCCCCGGGCGAACGCGGCCGGCCAGGCGGTGAC
This sequence comes from Kitasatospora sp. NPDC056327, assembly GCF_042261735.1. Lineage (NCBI taxonomy): Bacteria > Bacillati > Actinomycetota > Actinomycetes > Kitasatosporales > Streptomycetaceae > Kitasatospora > Kitasatospora sp. NPDC056327. The sequence goes on from NZ_JBHJRC010000003.1 coordinate 57,355, forward strand.
CGCGCTGCTCCTGGGCGGGTCCGTGGACCGGCTGGCTCCCGAGGCCCGCGCGGTGCACGACTCCCTGCGGGCGCTTCCCGCCGAGGAGCGCAACCGTCGGATCGGGGAGGCCCGCAGGGCGGGGCTGACCTGCGGCGACCCGATGGCCCCGCTGACCGGTGAGGGGGCCGCCCGATGAGCCCGGCCCTGCGCGGCGTGGTGCTGCACCTGCGAAGCCGGTCGATCCCGGCGACCGGCCTGGTCTTCCTGGCCGCCGCCGCCTTCACCGCGGCCGGCTACCGGGCGCAGGACCCGGGGACCGCGCACGCGGTCGGGCTGATCGCCGCGGTGCTGGGCGTCGCGGCCCTCGCCCGGACGCTGGCCGGCCCGGACGAGGAGCTGGAGCGCGGCACGCCCGTCCGCTGGCGGCTGGTCAGGACGCTCCACCTGACGCTGCTCGCAGGGGTGCTGCTCGGACTCCTCGCCGCCGTCCACGCGGTCGCCGACCGGCCGGGCCACGCGGTGCCGCCGGGCAGCCTCGCCCTGACGGTGACGGCGCTGGCCGGGCTGACGGCCCTCTCGGCGGCGCTGTTCGGGGCGCAGGCGGCCTGGGTCCCGCCGATCGGCTGGGCGCTGCTGATGGTGGCGGTGGGGCCCCGGCCCAGCACCTTCGAGCAGGCGCTGACCTGGATGGTCCAGGAGCCCCGGACCACCACCTCGACCGCGACGGCCCTGACCCTGGCCGTGCTGGGCGCCGTCGCCTACGCCCTGCGGGGCAGCCGGCACTGAGCCCGCAGCGGGCCGGCGCGGGGCCCGGGACACGGCCGGGACGGGAACGGGGCGGCTGCCTCATGCGGGTGGGCCGGCCCGCCCGGGAGGGTGGAGGGCGGAAGACGTACCCGTCCAGGAGGACAGCGTCATGCTGCACTACTCGCTCCACAAGCTGCGCGAGGCGGACCTGCTCCGGGAGGCGGAGCGGGAGCGTGCCTCCCGTGCCGCGGCCGGGGGCGGGCGGGCCCGGGCCGGACGCGCCCGCGCCCTCGTCCCGGCCCGGCTCCGCCGCCGCCCCGCCCACGCCTGACCCGCACCCCCACGCCTGACCCGCACCCCGTCGGACCCGCACCGTCCGACCCGCACCGTCCCGACCCGCCGCCCGACGGGCCGCGAGCACTCCCTCCGGGGAGCCGCCCGCGGCCCGTTCCGGTGTCCGTCGGCCCGCGCGCCGGCGGTCCGGTCCGTGGCGTCGCCGGCCCGCCGGCCCGCCGGGTGTCGGCGGTCGCCGGGCGCGGGCGGTGCGGCGGACGTGGCCGCGCAGGAGCGGTCGTGGCCGCAGAGGGTGCCGAGGAGCAGCGGCGGCACGAGGCCGCCGGCCCGCCCCCGGCGGGGAGGCGTGCGGGCGGTGTGAATACTGAGCGGATGAGAACGTACTCACCACTGGCCGTGGCCGTGAACCTGCTGCTCGGCCTGCCCGCCGTGGTGCCGCTCTTCCTGATCTGGTACTTCCTGGCCAACTGGCCGCTGGCGGAGCTCGGCTGGACGGACCGGGAGCCGACGGAGAACGACGGTGTGCTGCCGTGGGTGCTGTTCGCGGGCCCGGTGCTGGTGGGCTTCGCGGCACTGTGGTGGCTCGCCAACCTCCCCGTCCGGCGCCGGTCGGCCGGGACGGGCGCCCGGCTCTACTGGCCGGTGAGCATGCTGCTGACCCTGGTGCCCATGGGCGTGCTGGCCGTGCTCTAGGACGTGTCTCGCGGGTCCCGGCGTCGAGCCCCGGGGGCGCGGTCCTCCGGGGCTCAGATGCGGTCGGCGGACCAGGCGGGGTCGCGGCCGGTGAGGGCGAGCAGGACGTCCTCGGGGCCGGCGTACGGCGGGGCGGGGAGCGCGGGGGCGAAGCGGCCGGTGCCCGCCAGGTCGCGGTAGCCGCGGAACTCCGCGAGCGCGTAGCCGGCGGCGCCCGGGGGCATCCGGCCCTGCTCGCCGAGGGCCCGGGCGAGGTCCCAGCCGTGCACGACGGTCTCGGCGACGAGCTCGCGGGCGTAACCGCCGGCGTCCCGCAGGCCGTAGGGCAGGCGCACCAGCAGGTCGGGGGCGCCGGGCCGGCCGAGCGCGCGCTGGGCGCTGCGCACGGCCATCGCCCACACGCCGCCCGGGTTGAGGCCCAGGACGTCGCCCTCGAAGCGGTGACCCAGTTGCTCCGGGGTGTAGCCGGCGACCGCCTGGCACACCCACAGGTGCTGGGCCGCCAGATGGTTGACCAGCGTCCGCACGTCCCAGTCGCGGCAGGGGGTGGGCGCTGTCCAGAGGTCCCCGGACACGGAGCGCAGCAGCCGCGCCACCTCGGCGCCGGCGGCCGCGTAGTGCTCGCGGACCTCGGTGTGGAATCCGGACGGGTGGGGACATTCCATGGCCCGGGCCTCCGTTTCCTGCCCTGCTCACTCCCAGTAAACCGCTACGGGGTGTGACGCGCCAGGGGAGTGCGGGCCTGTGGCCCCGGGCTTCCCGAGGGGCTGGGGTGGCCGGTGGTCACGGTGAGTGGTGGTGCGGCGGCACTCTGGTGGAGCGGGGGAGCCGAATGTAGTGTCCACGCCATGACGACTGCCGGGCGCCGTGCCGCCCTCGCCGCGACCCTCATCGGCGCGCTCGCCGCGACCGTCCTGCCCGCGGGTGCCGCCGGCGCCGCGACCGGCACCGACCGCGCGGCCCGGCCGTCCTGCCGGAGCGTCGACTCCGTGCCGCTCGACCGGGAGCAGGCGCGCACCGCGGACCCGCGCACCGCCGCCCTGACCGAGCGCGGGGGCTTCGGCGACTTCGTCCGCCGCTTCCCCGCCGCGCTCTGCGGCGCCCGCACCGCCGCCCAGGCCGGCCGGCTGGTCGACGCCTGGGGTGAGGCGCTCTGGCGGGCCGGCGTCGACCGCGCCCAGGGCCACCGCCCCGGCGGCGACCTGCCCGCCCCCGACGACCGGCCGCTGTACTGGGCCAGGGTCGCCATGACCGTCCGACTCGACCGCTGGCAGCCGGTGTTCACGGCCGACAAGGCCGCGCTGCGGGAGCGTTTCGAGGATGCCTCGCGCGGCCTCGGCGACAGCGGGTTCCGGGGCCGTCCGGGTGTGCGCCGGATCTTCGTGAGCGGCTTCGACCCGTTCGGCCTGGACGCCGAGCTGCGCCGCGCCAACCCCTCGGGCTCGGCGGCGCTGCAGCTGGACGGGCGCCGGGTCACCCTCGCCGACGGCACCCCCGCCGAGATCCAGGCGGTGCTGTTCCCGGTCCGCTACGGCGACTTCGACCGGGGCATCGTCGAGCGGGCCTTCGCCCCGAAGCTCGCCCGCGGCCACCGCTCGGCCGACCTCATCACCACCGTCAGCCAGGGCTACCCGGGCCTGTTCACCCTGGAGGCCTGGGCCGGCCGGAACCGCTCCGCGGACCCCTACACCGACAACGCGGGCGTGCTCTCCGGCGGCACCCGCCAGAACCCCGCGACCGCGCCCGGGCTCGGCCCCGGCGCGGAGTTCATCGCCACCAGCCTGCCCACCGGGCCGATGACGGCCGTTCAGCAGCCCTTCCCGGTCAAGCTGAACACCACCGTCACCGAGATCCCGGCCGGGGCGAGCGCCCCGGTCGACCGGGCGGACGGCCCGACGCCCGGCTCGCGCGCGGTCAACGGCGGTGGCGGTGGCTACCTCTCCAACGAGGTCGCCTACCGCACCAACCGGCTGCGGCTGGAGGTGGCCCCGCAACTGCCCGGCGGCCACCTGCACACGCCCGTGCTCACCGGTCTCCCGGCGGAGCCCGACCGGCTGACCGGGCCGGAGTTCGAGCAGAACGAGGCCGCGATCACCGGCGAGGTCCTCGACATCCTGCGGCACACCGCCGGCTGACGGCCCGCCCGGCCCCGGTCACCGCGCGACCGGGGCCCGCCGACCCCTGCCTCCTCCGCCGGCCCCTGCCTCCTCCGTCGGCCCCGACCGCCCGCCGGGCCCGGCAGGCCGTCAGCCGACCGGCGCCATCGCCCCGTCCGGGTCGTCCGAGCGCAGGATCGCCCGGTGCAGCTCCTGCATCGGGGTGCACGGCTCCAGGCCCAGCTCGTCGAGCAGGGTCCGCCGCGCCGACCGGTACGCCCTGAGTGCGTCGGCCCGCCGCTCGGACCGGTAGAGCGCCAGCATCAGCTGCCGGTGGAAGGCCTCGCGCAGCGGGTTCTCGACGGTCAGCGTGTACAGCAGGCCGACCACCTCGCGGTGCCTGCCGCGCCGCAGCTGCGCGTCGACCAGCAGTTCCGTGCACTCCAGCCGGGCCTCGGTCAGCCGGGTGGCGAAGCCCCGCAGCACCGGACCCCTGCCGACGTCGCCCAGCGCCGGTCCGCGCCACAGCGCCAGGCCCCGCTCGAAGGCCTCGCCGGCCTCCTCGAAGCGCCGCTCGCGCAGGTACCGGCGGCCCAGCGCCACCAGTTCCAGGAACTCCCGCGCGTCGAGCGCGTCGCCGTCCAGCCGCAGCAGGTAGCCGGGGGAGCGGGTGAGGACCGGCCCGGCGGCGCGGTCTGGGCGGTACAGGAACTTGCGCACCTCGGAGACGTACACGTGCAGGCCCGCGAGCGCCCGGCGGGGCTGCCGTTCGCCCCAGATCTCGCCCATCAGCTGGTCCACCGACAGCACGTGGTCGGCGTGGGCGAGGAGCGAGGCGAGCAGGATCTCGATCTTCTGCGCGCTGATCGAGGACGGACCGTCCCCGTCGACCACCCGCAGGCTTCCCAGGAGTTCGTACCGCACCGATCGGACCTCCTTCCGGCGGGCCCCGTCGCTGCCCGGCCGCTGTCGCCCGGCGCGGCGGAACGCGGCGGGCGTGCTGGAACGCTGGGCAGTCTAGGAAGCGGCCGCAGGGGCGGTAACCCCGGAAATGCCCCTACCGGCACCCCTAGAGCCGACCGGGAGGCTCCGGGGTCCGCCGGTAGGGGCGCGCCGTCCGTGGATGGGGGGTGCGCGGACGGCGGGACCGGTGGTCTCTCAGGACGTGCCGACCGGCTCCGCCAGCAGCTCCGTCACCAGGGCGGTCTCGACGTTCCCGCCGGACACCAGCACCCCGATGTCCGACCGGCCGCCCTCGGCGGCGATCCGCAGGGCCGCGGCGACCGCGGTGGCGGCGGCCGGCTCCACCAGCAGGCGGCAGCGGGTGAGCACCAGGCGCATCGCGTCGGCGATCGCCTCCTCCTCCACCGCGACCACCCGGGAGACCCGCCGCCGGGCCAGGTCGAACGGCAACTGCCCGATCCGGTCCGGCCGCAGGCCGTCCGCGATGGTCGGCCGGGCCGCCACGGTCACCGGCCGTCCGGCCCGCAGCGCCTCGCCGAGCGCGGGGACGGCGGCCGGTTCGGCGGCGACCACCTCGACGCCGGAGCCGTCGGTCACCAGGCAGGCCCCGGCCACCGCGCTGCCGCCGCCGACCGGCAGCACCACGGCGTCCAGGCGTCCGCCGGCCTCCCGCACGCCGTCCAGCAGGTCGGCGGTCGCGGTGCCCTGACCGAGCACCACGTCCGGGTCCTGGTAGGGGTCGATCACGTCCAGGCCGCGCAGCACCCGCAGTTCCTCGACCACCGCGAGCCGCTCGGCCAGCGCCGTCCCGGCCTGGAGGACCTCCGCTCCGGCCTCGCGGATCCGTCGCACCTTCGTCGGCGCGGCGTCGACCGGCAGCACCAGGACGGCGGGCAGGCCGACCTCCCGGGCGGCCACCGCGACGGCGATCGCGTGGTTGCCGGTGCTCTGCGCGATCACCCCGGGCGACCCGGCCCCGGCCAGCCGTTCCACCGCGAGCAGCGCGCCGCGCATCTTGAACGACCCGCCGCGCTGGAGGTTCTCGGCCTTCAGCCACAGCCGGGCGCCCGCCACCGCGTCCAGTTCCTCGCAGCGGAGCACCGGGGTGGCGAGCACCCGGTCGCCCAGCCGCCGCCGGGCCTCGTGCACTCCCGCGGCGCTGAGCTGCGGCACGTCCTCGGCGAGCAGTCCGGCGTTCGTCCCGGTCATGCTGTCCCCCCTCGCTCGGCTCCGCCCGGCCGTCGCGGGACGGCCGGTGGTTGGCGCGGTCCAGCATCCGGAGGGCGGCCAAAGCGCGGCCAAAGCCGCCCCGAATCCGGCTCCGAATCCGGTTCGGGGGCCGGCGGCGGATTCCGTCCGGCGGCCGTTTCCCCCGGCCCGCGCGGCGCCGCGGGGTCACCGGAATTCGGTGGTCCACCGACGGTTCGCCCTCCGTACCGATGCGGCCGAAGGAGGAAGATGTGTGCTTATGTGCCCGGAACCGCCGTCAACGGTTAAGGAACTCTTACCCGGATCCGGTGGATTCCCGGGCCGGGTGCATGGCAGACTCACCACGCTCGCCGGGACGGTCCCGTCGCGGCGTGGGCGCTGGTCGGACGGGGTTCCGGTCCGAATGGTGTCCGGGCGCACGACGGCGGAAATCACGGGCCGGCGGGCGGTGGACCGGTGTCGCCGGGCGGTGCTCCGGCGAATTCCCGCCGAACCGCTCCGACGATGGTGAAGCGTACGCGTTCGGTAAAGCCGGGGTCAATGAATATCCGTGGCATGGCCAAAAGTGTTCTTCGGGGGATGGTGGCCGATGTGGCTGGTGGAAAGAGACAGAGAACTCGGCGAACTCGGCCGGCTGCTTGAGGAGACGTTCAAGGGGACCGGCGGACTCGCCATCGTCACCGGACCGGTGGCGAGCGGCAAGACGGCGCTGCTGCGGGTCCTCGGCGAACGAACCGCGGCCGCGGGCGGCACCTTCCTCGGCGCCACCGGCTGCCGGGCGGAGCGGGCGGTCCCGCTGGGTCTGGTCAGCCATCTGCTGTACGGCGCCGGCGGCGCCGCCGACGCTCCGGACGGACTCCAGCCGACCCTGGACGCCATCCTCGCCGCCCTGCACGGGGAATGCCGCGACCGGGAGCCCGAACGGCGCGCCCGGGGGAGGGAGTTCGCCGCCGAACTCATCGGCGGACCCGGGGGCGTGCCAGCCGTCGGCGATCCCGCCGAGGAGGAGGCGGCCGGACTCGCCCCGGCCGCCCTGCACCGGCTCTGCCGGGTCTTCTTCGACCTCGCCGCCGACGGACCGGTGGTCATCGGCGTCGACGACGCCCACCACGCCGACCTCGCCTCCATGCTCGTCCTGCTCTACCTCGCCCGCCGGCTGCGCACCGTCCCGATCCTCCTGGTGATCACCCGCTCCAGCCGGCCGCACCTGCGCCACGCCCACCTGCAGACCGAGTTCCTGCACCAGCCCGGCTGCACCGGCATCCGGCTCGGCCCGCTCGGTCCCCGCGGCGTGGAGGCCCTGCTCTCCGCCCACCTGGGCCCGGCGGCGGGCCCGGCCCTCGCGGCCGAGTGCCACCGGGTCAGCGGCGGCAGCCCGTTGCTGGTCCGCGCGATCGCCGACGACCAGCGGACGGCCGCCGCCGGACGCCCCGCGGACGCCCCGCCACCGGACCGGCTGGTGCTCGGCGGGTCCTTCGCACGCGCCCTCGACCGCTACCTGCTCCGCTCCGAGCGCGCCACCCGCGAGGTGGCCCGGGCCCTCGCCGTGCTGGGACCGGACCTCGGCACCGCGGTGCTGGCGGACGTCCTCGGCCTGGGGGCCAAGGCCACGGCGGACGCGCTGGCCGCCCTGGAGGAGGTCGGACTGCTGCGCGACGGGCGCTACCGGCACGACGGCGTCCGCCGCGCCGTCCTGGCCGGCCTGCCGCCGGAGCGGCCTGCCGCCCTGCACGCCCGGGCCGCCGAGGTGCTCCACCACCTCGGCGCGCCCCTGGAGCGGATCGGCCGGCACCTGGTGGCCGCCGAACGGCCCACCGCGCCCTGGGCCGCGGACGTGCTGCGCCGGACCGCCGAGGAGGCCCTGCGGCTGGACGAGGTGGCCCTCGCCGTCGACTGCCTGCGGGTCTCGCTGGACCTGTGCCGCGGTCCCCAGGAGCGCGCCGAGGTGCGGGCCGCGCTGCTGCGGACCGAATGGCGGGTCGACCCGGCCGCCGCCGCCCGCCACCTCACCGACCTGTGCGCGGCGGCCCGGGAGAACCGGCTGGACTGCCGCGACCTGTCGGTGCTGGTGAGCCGGCTGCTGTGGCACGGCCGGCTGGAGGAGGCCGCCGAGGTCCTCGACCCGATGGCCCGCCACCTCGCCGGGGCCGGCCTGACCCCCGAGCGCAACCAGCTGACGGTCTGTCTGATGATCTCCCAGGCCTACCCCGAGCTCTCCGAGCGGCTGCTGCCCGCCGGGCTGCGGGGGAGGCCCGACCCGGTCGACCCCGAACGCGGCTCCGGCCTCCAGGTCCGCGCGGCCGGGTCGCTGGCCTGCGTACTGGCCGGGCAGGACGCCGGGCCGCCGGAGCGGACCGGGCGCCGCGCCCGGTCCGCGGGGGAGGCGGGGCCGGTCGGCCACGACGCGGTGGAGACCGCCGAGACGGTGCTGGAGGGCTCCCGGCTGGACGACGACACCCTGAGCGCGATCGTCGTCGCGCTGCTGGTGCTGATCCTCGCGGACCAGTGCGAGCGGGCCGCCTCCTGGTGCGCGCACCTGGTGGCGGAGGCGGCCGGCCGCAACGCCCCGATGTGGACGGCGCTGCTCACCGCGCTCCAGGCGCTCACCCACCTGCGCCGCGGCGAGCTGCCGGCCGCCGAGCGGCGCGCCCGGGAGGCGCTCGCGCTGGTGCCGGTGGAGAGCTGGGGCGCGGTCGTCGGACTCCCGCTCGCGGTGGGCCTGCTGGCCACCACCGCCGCGCTCCGGCCCGCCGAGGCCGCGGCGTTCCGGGCGGTGCCCGTGCCCGACATCGTCTTCCGCACCCCCTGTGGCCTGCTCTACCTGCTCGCGCGCGGCCGGCACCACCTGTCGGGCGACCGGGTCCAGGCGGCCCTCGCCGACTTCCTGAGCTGCGGCGAACTGATGGAGAAGCTCGGCCTCGACGCGCCCGCCCTGGTGGCCTGGCGGATCGAGGCGGCCACGGCCTACCTGCGGCTGGGCCGGGTGGCGGAGGCCCGGCGGCTGCTGGACGAGCAGCTCGCGGCCACCGGTCCGGAGGACCACCGGACCCGCGGCCGGGCGCTGGTGCCGCTCGCCGCCACCACGGCCGACCTCGGCGAGCGGGCGCGGCTGCTGGTCACGGCGCTCGACCACCTCCAGGCCGGCGGCGACCGCTACGAGCAGTTCGTCGCGGCGACCGAACTCGGCCGCACCTACGCCCGGTTGGGCGCCGAGGCGGCGGCCAGGACGGAGGAGGACCGGGCGCACCGGCTGGCCCGGCTGTGCGGTCTGGCCGAGCCGGTGGCCGTCGCCCGGGGCGCGGTGACGGAGGTGGTGGCGGAGGCCGTGCCGGGTCCGGTGGCGGACGGGTTGCCGGACGGATCGGCGGGTGGGGTGGCGGACGGACCGGCGGACGACGTGCCGGGCGCGGCCCCGGGTGCGGTCGCGGTGCCGGGGACCGGGTACGGCGTGCCGCTCGCGGCCAGGAGCGCGCACGTGGCCGCCGGCCCGCTGCCGGGCCGGCCCGCCGAGCTGACGCCGGGCGCCCGTACCCCCCGGGCGTCCGGCCGCAGGCCCGCGGCGACGCCGGCGGTCCACCGCGTCCCGCCGCCGGCGCCGCCGGAGCCGCTGCCGGTCGAGGAGCTGAGCCGGGCCGAGCTGAGGGTGGTCACGCTGGCCGCCCGCGGCCACACCAACCGCCAGATCGCCCACAAGCTCTTCATCACCGTCAGCACCGTGGAGCAGCACCTGACCCGCGCCTACCGCAAGCTGCGGGTCAACCGGCGGTCCGACCTGCGGGCGCACCTGCTGCCCGATGCCGCCGGCTGAATCCGCACCCCCTACCGGACCCGGCAAAGGTGACGTTAGGGGTTATCCGGCCGCGGGGCGCTGCGTAGCTTCGGGGCCCAGGTCAGGTAGCGCTGGCGAAGCCACCCCCGGGAGGTAGCACGATGACGGAGCCGAAGGCGAAGATCCTGCTCGAAGGCGGCGCGGCGGGGTCGGAGTTCGCGCGCCTGCGCGCGGTCGACCCCGGTGAGAACGTGGTCAAGGTCCTCACCGGCAACCGGTACGAGCACTTCCGGCGCACCGGCAGGACGGCCGAGCACGAGGGCGTCCCGCTGGACGTGTTCGAGTGGAGCGGCAACACCTTCGTCGCGGAGTGAGGCCCGCGCGGGCCGTGCGGCGGTGCCCGCCGAGCGGTGTCCGCCGTCAGGTGTCCGTCGTGTGCTGCCCGGCCGGTGGTGCCGGGCCGGTGACCCCCGGCGGGTGACGTCCGGCGGGTGACGTCCGGCGTAGTGCGGCGGACCGGCCGGGCGGCCCGCCGCACACCCCCGGCGCGCCGCGGGACGAGTGCCCGTCCGGCGGTCGCACGGCCGGAGGTCTTCCGGCCGGCGGGGCCGTCCGGAGAACAAATCCCACCGATTTGGTACAAGGTGCCGCCTGCACGAGCATGGGCGTCCGCTCCACCGGGCGCGCAGGACCAGAAAGGCACCACATCCTCATGCAGACCAGCCCGGCCGGGACCCGGCAGGCACCCGGACCCGTCCGCCCCGCCCGGACGGCCCGGTCCGACGGCGGCCCGGAGGCCCCGCCGCCCGCCCCGGACTCCCCGCCCGGGCCCGCCCGGTCCGCCGTCCGGCGCTTCGGCCTGCCCACCGCGACCGCCCTGGTGATGGGCAACATCATCGGCGGCGGCATCTTCATGATCCCCGCCGCGGTGGCCCCGTACGGCACGGTCAGCCTGCTCGCCTTCGCGGTGCTGACCGCCGGCGCGATCGCCCTGGCCCTGGTCTTCGGACGGCTCGCCCGCCGCGACCCCCGCACCGGCGGACCCTACGTCTACGCCCGGGAGGCCTTCGGCGACTTCGCCGGCTTCCTGGCCGCCTGGTCCTACTGGATCACCACCTGGGTCAGCAACGCCGCCCTCGCCGTCGCGGCCGTCGGCTACCTCACGGTGCTCTGGCCCGCCGTCGGCCGCTCCACCGCGCTCGCCGTCGGCTGCGCGCTCACCCTCCAGTGGCTGCCCGCGCTCGCCAACCTGGCCGGCACCCGGTACGTCGGCGCCGTCCAACTCGTCGCCACCGTACTCAAGTTCATCCCCCTGGTGGTGGTCTCGGTGGCCGGCCTCACCGCCTTCGACCCGGCCAACCTCGGCCCCTTCGACGCGACCGGCGACGGCTGGGCCGGCGGGATGACGGCCGCTGCGGCGATCCTGCTGTTCAGCTACCTCGGCGTGGAGTCGGCCGCGATGAGCGCCGGCCAGGTCCGCGACCCGGAGCGCAACGTCGGCCGGGCCAGCGTGCTCGGCACCGCGGGTGCGGCGGTGGTCTACCTGCTCGGCACGCTCGCCGTGTTCGGCACCGTCGCCCACGACCGGCTGGTCCACTCCACGGCGCCGTTCTCCGACTCGGTGAACGCCGTCTTCGGCGGCTCCTGGGGCGGCACCGCCGTCGCCGTCGCCGCCCTCGTCTCGATGACCGGCGCGCTCAACGGCTGGACCCTGCTCTCCGCCCAGGCCCCGTACGCCGCCGCGAAGGACGGGCTGTTCCCCGCCGTCTTCGCGACCGAGCGCCGCGGCGTGCCGGTGTTCGGCGTCCTGGCCGGCGTCACGCTGGCCTCGCTGCTCACCGTCCTCGACTTCGCCTCCGGGGCGAAGGCCGCGTTCGACACCCTGGTGCTGGTGACGACCTTCACCGCGACGGTGCCCTATCTGCTCTCCACCGCCGCCCAGCTGTACTGGCTGCTGCGCGGCGACCGCGACCGGGTGGTCCCCGCCCGCCTCGCCCGCGACGTCACCCTCGCGCTGGCTGCCTTCGCCTTCTCCGCCTGGCTCGTCGCCGGCGCCGGCTACGCGGCCGTCTACCAGGGCGTGCTCTTCCTCCTGGTCGGCGTCCTCGTCCACACCGTCCTCGCGGCCCGCCGCCGCACCCCGTCCGTGGACACCGGTACCGGTACCGCCGGCTCCGGCGAGGGCGCCCCCGCCGCCGGTGCCCCGTGCGGCGGCACCACGGTGTGAACGACGGGACCGAGCGCCGGCCGGACACCGGCTCCGCGCTCCGCGGGTGCGGGCGGTCGGCGAGTGCCTGGCCGCCGTCCACGGCGCGCCGTGGGCCCGGCCGCCCGATGCGTCGGCCGCCGGTGGAAGGTCACCCGCCGCCCCGGTCGACGAGCCGGGGGCTGTGACCGAACGCTGCCGTCCGCACCGATTCGCCGGGTTGACCCGATCGACCGGGCCGAGCCCGTGGCCGGAAGTCGGGTCCTCGTCGCCTGGGGTACGGGTGGCCCGGGTGCCGGGGAGGGCGTCGCCGGGTGGAGGCAGGACCCTCGGCCGCCCCGTCGGCGGAGGGTCCGGTGGCGGAGGGGGTCGGAGGAACGGCTCCCCGGGGGTGCGGCGCCCAGACCGAGGAGACCGGTGACGGTGGTGAGCAGGGCGCCCCGGCCCCTCCGACGAGGACGGCCGCCGGGTACCGGCCGCCTCGCCTACCGCGACGGCACCCGCTCCGGTCGCCCCTCCGGGTCGTTCGCCGTCCCTGCCGTCCCCACGGTCCCCGCCGCCGGCGCCCGCTCGGCAGGGCGGAGCCGGCGGGCCACCGGCGGCAGCCCCAGCCGGTGCGCCGCCGCGACGGCGAGCCCCGCGACCAGCGAGATCAGGTGCCCGACGGCGGCCACCTCGCCGTCGGCGACGCCGCCGAACAGGCTGGGCGCCGCCACCGCGAGCATCGCCAGCCAGACGGCGCGCGACCACACCGGGCGGGCCCGTCCGATCGCCACCGCCAGCGCCGCGACCACCACGTAGGACGGCCCGGTGTCGACGTAGTGCGCGGCCTCGGGCGGCAGCGCCCCGTGCTCGATCCGCCACCGCACCAGCCCCTCGGTGATCACGGTGGCCAGCACCTGGACGCCCGCCAGCACCGCGACCGCCCGTCGGCCGCCGAGCGCGCCGACCACGGCGAAGACGGACAGCGCGAACACCGGCCAGACCCAGATGGTGTCCTGCGGCACGAACGCGGAGACCACCAGCGACTCGACCGGGTGGCCGTCCGGCCAGGGCCGCAGATTGCCGAGGTCGGTCGACGCCCACGCGCGCAGCGCCGCCACCCGTTCGGCGGGCAGCAGCGTCAGCAGCGGCCACATCGAGGCCAGCACGGTCACGTACCAGAACGCCGGGTCGCGCAGCAGCCTGCGCGGGGCCGGCAACCGCAGGGCGGGCCGCCGCCGGGCCGGGGCGGCCACTACCGGGCGCGCCGCGGCGGCCGGGCGCCGCCCACGAGTGCCGCGCCCGCGGTGACCGCCACCGCCCCGGCGGCCAGCAGGCCGCCCCGGGAACGCCAGGACAGCACCGACCACCGCGAGTTCGCGGACAGCACCGACCCCAGGCTCAGCCAGGACCCGGCGGACAGCACGGAGGCCGCCGACCCGGCCGAGCCGATGGACAGGAAGCTGCCGACCGACCCGATCGAGAGCACCGACCCGACGGAGCCGACGGAGAGGACCGAACCCACCGAGCCGACGGAGAGCACGGAGTCCCCGGCGCGGACCGCCCGCCGGGACGAGCAGGCCGCCGGCGCGGCCGTTGACGAGGAATCAAGAGACTCGGACACCCCTCGATCGTATGCCGCCGCCCGGCCCCGCACCCGCCCGGCCCGTACCGCTCCGGGCGGGCGCGGGGCCCGTCGGTCGCCCCGGCGGCAGACGTCCGGGCGGGAGCGGGCCGGGGCGACCGAGGACGTCGGCCCGACCGGCGGCGGTGGCCGTGCGGGATTCGGCGTCGTCCTCCTCCCGGGCCGGCGGCGGTGGGCGGCCGGTGCGTGCGCGGCAGGGGAGGACCGGGCCGGCGCCCGCTCTCCCGGCCGCGTTTCACACGGTGAGCCGCCGCTCCGCGTCGGAGCCGCCGGCCGGCCCGGCGGCGGTGCCGTGCTGATCCTCCTCGGGGCGCCCCTTCGCGGGCAGCAGGAAGGTGATCGCGAAGAAGACCACCAGCAGGCACGCCTGGGCGATCAGCGCGCCGTGGAAGCCGCCGGTGAAGTCACCGGTCCTGGCCCGGGCGAAGAACACCGGGCCGAGGACCGCGACCCCGAGGGACCCGCCGACCGCCTGGACCGCCGACAGGACCCCGGAGGCGGATCCGATCTCGTCGTCGTCCACCGCAGCCAGGACGAAGCTGAACAGGGCGGCGATCACCATGCCGGCGCCGACGCCCGACAGTGCCACCCCGGGGGCGATCTCCCGGATCGAGAACGAGGCGGCATCGAGGCCGTCGAGCTCGAACCAGAGCACGGCCGCGCCGGCCAGCTGGACCAGCGGTCCGATCTGCAGCACCCTGCGGCCGATCCTGTCCGCGAGGAACGCGCCGCTGACGGCGCCGCCGATCGCGGTTCCCACCGCGAGGGGCAGGTTGCCCAGCCCCGCCTCACCGGCGGTGAAGTGCCGGCCGATCTGGAGGAACAGGGTCAGCACCAGCTGGGTGCCGACGAGCCCGCCGAAGAAGAGGGCGATGCCGCCGAGGCCGACGGTGAAGGCGGGCTTGCGCAGCAGCCCCGGGATCACCAGCGGCGCGCGGCCCGCGGCCGCCGTGCGGCGCTGCTGGAGGGCGAAGAGGGCGAACCCGGTCGCCGAGGCGGCCATGCAGAGCCAGGTCCACAGCGGCCAGCCGCTCTCCTGCCCCTGGTTCAGCGGCAGTACCAGCAGGGCGCAGGACGCCACGACCAGGGTTGCGCCGGTGATGTCGACCCGGATCGTGGGGTCGCCCGCCTTCCTGGGCACGAACTTCGCGGCGACGACCAGCGCCGCGATGCCGATGGGCAGGTTGACCAGGAACACCGAGCGCCAGCCCAGGCCGAAGAAGTCGCCCTCGACGAGGAAGCCGCCCAGGACCGGGCCGATGATGCCGCCCAGACCGAGGACCGGACCGAAGACCGCGAAGACCTTGGTGAGTTCGGGGCCGGAGAAGTTCTCCCGCAGCAGGCCGAGGCCCTGGGGCAGGAGCAGCGCTCCGGCGGTGCCCTGCAGCAGGCGGAAGGCGATCAGCGATCCGGTGTTCGGCGCGAGCGCGCACAGCAGCGAGGCCGCGGTGAAGGCCGTCAGGCCGATCAGGAACATCCGGCGCCGGCCGTGGCGGTCGCCCAGTCGGCCGCCGAGGACGAGTCCGGCGCCCAGGGCGAGGGCGTAGCCGCCGATCACCCACTGAAGTCCGACGGGACCGGTGCCGAGGGACTCCTCCAGGTCCGGTCCGGCCACGTTGACGACGGAGGCGTCCAGGAGGTCCATGACCTCCGCGACGATCATCGCCACCAGGATCAGCCACCGCCACCGGTAGGGCTCGGTCGTCTCGCCGGGGGCGGGGGACGGGGCACTCACGCCAGATACCTCCATGGTGAAGTAATTTCACGATGAAGGTAAATTGGTGGAGGTAGGTTGTCAAAGCGGGCCGCCCACCTGGCGGCCCGGCAGGGTGGGACGAGGTGGCGGGCCCGGTGGAGGAAGCGATGGGCGACGGTGTCGCGGAGCAGCGCGAACGGTTGATGGAAGGGCTGCGGATCTACGGCGGCCACTACACCGAACTCGGCCGGCGCTTCGCCGCCTGGCTCGGCCTGCACTCCACCGATGCGACCGCGGTCCTGGAGATCGCCGCCGCCGAGGAACGCGGGACCCCGCTGTCGCCGGCCCGGCTGAGCGAGCGGGTCTCCCTGTCCACGGGCGCCACCACCGCGCTCCTGAACCGCCTCGAAGCGGCCGGGCACATCACCCGCACCCGTGAACACTCCGACCGGCGCATCGTCACCCTGCGCAGTGGCTCGCACATCCGGGAGAGGGCGGACGAGTTCTTCGGTCCGCTCGCCCACCGCCTCGACGCCGCGATGGCCCCCTATCCGCCGCAACTCCTGCGGCAGTTCGAGCAGTTCGTCACCGATCTGAACGCCACCATGGACGCGCACCTCGCCGAGCGCCGCGACCACGGCGGCGGACCGGCGTGACCGGCCCGGGCAACCGCGGATCCCCGGGCCGGAGAACGGCTCTGTCCGCCTCGGACCACGCGCCGGGACCACCCCGCCCGTGACACCGGCGACCCGCCCACCCGGATGCGCCCGCTGCGCCGGCAACGGTGACCGTGCGGCCTCCGGCTCGCCGTCCCGCGGCAACCCGGCCCGTTCCGTTCCGGACGGCCCACTGCTCGTCGGTCACCCCGGTCCGTCGCCGCCCAGGTGGGCCAGGGCGCCGGGCCTCACCGGATACGCCCGCTCCGCCGGCAGCAGTGACCGTGCGGCCTCCGGCTCGCCGTCCCGCAGCAGCCCGTGGATCCGGTGGACCAGCGGGGTGACGTCGGTGACGGACACCGTCCACTCGTCGGCGTAGCGCCGCGCGGCCTCGCCCGCGAGACCGAGCTGGAGCGAGCGGTACGGCAGTGGCCGGAGCCGCAGGTCCCGTTCGGGATCCCACTGCACCCGGGCCGGTGACCGTCGGAGCAGGCGCTGCCAGGCCGCGCGGTCCGGGTGGAGCCCGCGCCGGTAGTGCGCGAGGCACGCGTGCTCCAGCGCCCACTCCAGCCCCGCCCGTTCGATCTCGACCGCGAGCACGGTCTCCTGGCCCGCCTTCGTCGCCCAGCCGCAGCGGTACATCATCCAGAGGAACGAGGGCTTGACCCACGTCATCCGGTCGCGCTTCCACGGCTCGGGGAAGCGCCCGTCCCGGGCCGCGGCCAGTCCGATCTCCGGCGGGTAGGCCTGGTAGACGGTCACGGTGGTCTCCGTGTGGACGGCACGGATCCGGTGCGGGGGCTCCGCCGCCGGGTCCCTGACGCTCCGGTTGTCCGCGGCGGCGCTCCGTGCGTCCTGGGCCCCGTGTCCGCCCCGGTCGGTGCGGGTGTCCTGCGGGCCGGGCGCGTTCGCTGTCTCCATGGCGTCCAGGGTGGCGGCCCGCACCGCGCGGGGCGAGCGAATTCCGGGCGGTACGCGCGGGCACGGGTGGCCGCGGGCGGTTCGGCGGCGGGGCGTACCGGCGCCGGGCGGCGTGTCGGGCCGGAGGTGTGCGCGAGTGAGCCACGGCCGACGGCGGGAGACCCGACGCCTCCGACCTGCCGCCGCGAAGCCGGTGTCCGAGGCCGCCGCGGCCGTGGACGGGCCCGGCCCCCACGCCCCGCGCCTTCACCGTACCGGTCGTCCCTGCCGGCCTGCGCCCGTGTGGACGCCGGGCCGGGGGCCGCCGGGTCCGGAGTCCTTCTCCTCCTTTTCGCCGTCGCCGGGAAGGGCTGCCGAGCAATGCCTTTTCCGGCACGCTGCATTCGATTCCTGCTGTGCCGGGAATCCGGTCCGGCGCCCTGCCGCCCCGGCCCGACCGCCCGGTGGCCGCGGTGGATCGGAAAACACGCACGCCGCCGACCGGGTTCCGGTGGTCCCCGATCCGGCGAGTCCCGTCCCGGCGGAGGACGGATTCGCCGGGACGGAAAATCCACCGTTTGTCGAGGCTTTACCGACCGGAGGGCAAAGAATTCCGTCGGACCCGACCGCCCGGACATCGCCCGCGCACCGAACATTCACATCGGTTTCCCGCTCATTCCCGGGGCCGCGAATCGCCGGGATCGGTCCGGCCGCCCGGATCCGCCTGATCGTGACCGAATCGCCGGAAATCGAACCGGTCCGGGTGGCGCCGCCGTGCCGACCGTTCTCCGGCCCGCGGGCCGGCCGGGGTCGCTCAGGAGCGCTGTCCGACCGGGTCGGACTCGCCGGCCGAGAGTCCGGGCAGCCCGTCGATGCTGTTGCGGTTGTGCTTGGCCCGGTAGTCGCGGGTCTCCTGGACGTCGTGGCGCGCGGCCCAGCGGTCGAGCGTGCTGCGCTCCTCGACCAGGTCCATCCGGGGGACGCCCCAGCCGCAGGAGTCCGAGACCCGGTCGCAGTCCACCACGATGATCGAGCGCACGCCCGGATGCGGGCCGAACCTGGCCAGCAGTTCCGGGAACCCGGGATCGTGCAGGGTCACCACCCGCCCGGTCCCGTAGAGCCGGACGATCAGCGCCTGGCGCTCGAAACCGCAGAACATCAGGGTGATCCGGCCGTTCTCCCGGACGTGGGCGACGGTCTCGATGCCGCTGCCGTCGAGGTCCAGGTAGGCCACCGTGGTGTCGTCGAGCACGGTGAAGGTGTCGCCGTAGCCCTTCGGCGAGACGTTGACCCGGCCGCCGTCGGACGGCGCGGTCGCCACGAAGAACACCGGCTGCTTCTCGATGAACGCCCGGGTCCGGTCGTCCAGTCGCTCGTAGACATGCCCCACGCCACAGACCCCTCGTCGAGATTCCGGCAGGATCGCTCGGGGGATCCGGGTGCGCGCCGCGGCCGCGGCGGGCGCACCGGTCCAGGCGCCATTGCCAAGAATTCGCGCGAGTCGCGCGCTGTGAAATCCCCCGATTTCGGTCGGCCGCCGGGATTCCTCCGGGAACGGCGCGCAGCCATTCCCCTCCAGGGCCTCGGCAAGCATGCCAGCCGGCGCCGGGCCGGGCAACCCCTGCCGGCCGCGGATCTCGGATCCCGAGATCCCGGAGCCCGGTCAAGTCGGGCAAGTCGGCGCAGAATCGGTGACCCTCGCCGGAACCACTCAAGAGCGGGCGAAGAGTCGGATCCGGGGGCCCCGAGGGGCAATTCCGCTCCTTCCTATTTGGTCTAGACAACCAATCGGCGGCTTGCTAGCTTCTGCGTTTGTTGATCACCGGAACGATCCCGCCGAAGCGTTTCGCCGGACTTTCGCACCCGTTCCACGGACCTTCCCGAACGATCCGCGGAGCGCGCGCCCCGGCAGCCGGCGCCGTTCCCCCCGATATTTCCCTGACGCCTTTCCGCGTGTTCCGCCCTGAATCCGAGGTGTGCAGATGTCGATGAGCGAGTCCCGCGCCGTCCCGGTGCGCTTCGCCGGCCTCCGGGCCGGTTCGGCGCCGCTCAGCTGGGGCCAGCACGCGATCTGGAAGTCCATCCGGTGGCTCGGCGAGGAGTCCCACTACTTCAACATCCCGCGCGCCGTGCCGGTCCCGCCGGGCTGCCCGGTGGACGCGGTGACGGCCGCCGTCGAGCGGCTGATCCACCGGCACGAGGCCCTGCGCAGCACCTTCGCCGACACGCCGGCCGGACCGGTGCAGACCGTGGCCGGCGAGGGCGCGGCCGAGGTCGAGGTCTTCGAGGCCGGGCGGCCGGTCCCGCGCGAGGAGGCGCTGGAGCTCGCCCAGCGGCTCGCCGGACGCGCCTTCGACCACGCCACCGGGTTCGGCATGCGCTACGCCGTGGTCACGGCCGGCGGGGAACCCGTCTGGTTGCTCCTGGTGGTCTCCCACCAGTGCACCGACTTCTTCGGGATCCGCGTCATCGAGGCCGAGCTGGCGACCCTGCTCGCCGGCGGCGAGCCCGACCCGGCCGACTGGCACCCGCTGGACCAGGCCCGCTTCCAGCAGGGCGGCGAGGGCGCGGCACGCGGCCGGGCCTCCCTGGACTTCTGGCGCCGCACCCTCACCCGGGTGCCCCGCTCGCACTTCGACTTCGCGCGCACCGGCGGTCCCGCCGACCCCGCCGACCCCGGCGAACCGGCGGACCCGGAGCGGTTCGTCCGGCTGCGGCTGGACTCCCCGGCGGGCGCGGTCGCCGCCGACCTGCTCGCCACCCGCTGCCAGGTGAGCACGAGCACCGTGCTGCTGACCGCGGCGGCGGCCGTCGTCGCGGCGTACTCCGGCCACGACACGGCCGTGCTCCAGCTCATCGCCGGCAACCGCAACGAACCCCGGCTGCGCGGCATGGTCGGCGCCCAGACCGAGAACGCGCTGTTCGTCCTGAACGTCGCGGACGGCACCTTCGAGGACGCGGTGCGCCGCTGCTTCCTGCCCGGCATGTCGGCCTACCGGTTCGGCGAGTACCACCCGCCGTCCATGGACGCCGTCCACGACGAGGTCCGGCTGCACCGGGGCGTCGGCCTCGACCTGTCCTCCTTCTTCAACGACGTCCGGATGAACGACCGCTGGGAGTCGCTGCCGGAGACCGACGGGTCCGCCGAGCAGCTGGCCGCCCTGGCGGAGCGCAGCGAGATCTCGTTCATCGGCGCCTGGCCCCGGCAGGACGCCAAGTACTTCGTCCACGTGCAGTACATGCCCGACACCCTGCACCTGTTCCTCATGGCGGACACCGCCTACCTGCCCCGGCCGGTCGTCGAGCGGCTGCTCAGGGCGATGGAGGCCCTGCTGGTGCGCAGCGTCCACGGGGAGGTCGGACTCCGCGAGGCGGCCGGCCCGGACCGTGCGCCCCGGCCCGACGGCTGGGTCCGCGCCGACTCCTGCTGGTTCGACCTCGCCGAGACGCGCCGGCTGGTCTCGGCCGCCGCCGGCGGCGCCGAGGTGCGGCTGTCCCTCGCCCAGGACGGACCGGAACGGCTGGTGGCGGACGTGACCGCGACCGCGCCGGGGACCGCTCCGGAGGAGCTGCACCGGGCGGTGGTGGCGCTCGTCGAGCACCGCACCGACGCCGTCGCCCCGCACCACTACCGCGTGTCCACGCCCTCCGGCGAACTGCTCGCCGAGGGTTCCGGCCGCCCGTAGCCGGGCCCGCCCCCACGACCGACCAGCGGAGAGAGAGCCCGTACCGATGACCACTGCCACGATCTGGGACCGCGAGGTCCAGACCGCCGTCGACCGCCTCACCCGGGCCGCCGAGAACGAGTACTACAACCCGTACCAGACCTTCGACTGGCCGGAGGAGATCGCGCCGGACGCCAAGTGGCTGAGCGACGAGCTGCTCAGCACCCACGGCACCGGCCTGGAGGAGGAGCTGACGCCGGAGCAGCTGCGGCTGCTCGGCAAGTGGGAGAGCATCAACTTCTACAGCCTCAACGTGCACGGGATCCGGGAGCTGATCCTGGAGGTGGTCAACCGGATCCACATGCCCGGCTACGAGATCCCGACCAGGTTCTTCCACCACTTCGTGGGTGAGGAGAACGAGCACATGTGGTTCTTCGCCGAGTTCTGCCTGCGCTACGGCGGCCGGATCTTCCCCGACCTGACCATGGCGTTCCCGCGCGAGGAGCACTCCGCGGAGTTCGAGAACTTCATCGTCTTCAGCCGGATCCTGATCTTCGAGCAGATCGTCGACCACTTCAACAGCCGGATGGCGGCCGACGCCTCGCTGCCGGAGACGATCCGCGCGATCAACCGGATCCACCACCAGGACGAGTCCCGGCACATCGCCTTCGGCTGCCAGCTGGTGCGCGCCGTCCACGAGCGGCTGCGCGCCGTCGGGGACGAGCGGGAACTCGCCGCCGCGGCCGAGTACGTGGAGCGCTACATCACCCTGACGCTGCAGCAGCTCTACAGCGTCGAGGCGTACCGGGCGGCCGGCATCCCGGACCCGCTGGCGTTCCGCGGCCGGGTGCTGGCCTCCCCGCGGCGGGCGGCCGTGCACGAGCAGATCGCCGGCCGGACGTACGCCTTCTACCGCCGGATCGGCGTGCTCGCCTGAGCCCCGTGCTCGCCTGAGCCCCGTGCCCGGCCGGGGCCCGTGCCCGCCCGGGCCCCGGACCGCCGGTCCCGGCCGGCCGCTCCCGAGCGTGCCCCGGACCGCGGTCACCTGGCCCCACCCCTCTCCAACGTCCCCTGCCCGCCGCCCCGGAGGAGTCCTCGCCGCCATGTCCGACACCGCACTCGCCCCCGTCCTGCGGGACCCCGGCCCCGGGCTGGTCGTCCTGGAGCCCGACCGCGCCCGGCTGTTCCAGGAACTCGACGCCCTCTTCACCGGCATCGCCGACCGGCTCGCCGGCCGCCCGGTCCTGGGCCCGGCGCTGCTGCCCGCCGAGGGCCTCGCCCGCCTCGACTACTTCCGCAACTTCCCGCACCTGGGCATCGCCGCCGCCCGGTTCGGCGAGGAGACGATCGAGCGGCTGTCCGGCGGCCTCGCCCCGCAGGACCTCGGCCCCGGCGACACGGCGCCCACCGGCTACATGCTGCCCTCCGCCACCTGCTACGGCCTGCTGCTCGCCCTGGAGGGCGCCGAGGTCGGCCCGGGCCTGCGGCTGACCGCGGTGGGCCGCTGCTTCCGCAACGAGACCCACTACGAGGGCCTGCGCAGGCTCTGGGGCTTCCACATGCGCGAGGTGCTCTACGTGGGCACCCGGGACGGCGCCGCCGAGCACCTGGCCCGTTCCAGGGAGCTGATCCTCGCCCTGGCCGGCGAACTCGGCCTCGAACTCGGCTACGAGCCCGCCAACGACCCCTTCTTCGACAAGGACGGCCCGCGCGCCAGGCTGACCCGGCTCGACCCGGTGAAGCACGAGTTCACCGCCCCGGACGGCACGGCCATCGCCTCGGTCAACCGGCACCGCAACTTCTTCGGCGAGCGCCTCGCGCTGACCTCGGACGGCGCCACCGCGCACAGCACCTGCACCGCGTTCGGCGTCGAACGCTGGGTGCACGCGATGCTGCTGGCGCACGGCGACGCCGGCCGGGCCCTGGAGCGGGTGGCGGCCGTGCGGGCGGCGCGCGCCGGCGACCGGGCCTGATGGAGCCGCCCGCCCCCGCCGACGCCCGGCTGGCGATCGGGGCGCGCGCGCTCGGCGTGCGCTTCCCGCTGGTGCAGGCGGGCATGGGCGGGGTCGCCGGCCCGCGGCTGGCCGCCGCGGTGAGCGGGGCCGGGGCGCTCGGCACCGTCGCGCTCTACCGGAGCCCGCCGGCCGGCTGCGCCCGGCTGGTGACCCGGACCGCGGAGCTGACCGACCGCCCGTTCGCGGTCGGCTTCGTCCCCGAGGTGGCCGGCCCGCTGCTGGCGGAGCAGCTGGCCGCCGTCCTGGCAGCCGCCGACCGGCCGCTGACGTTCACCAGCTTCGGGCCGCCGACGGCCGCCTTCGCGGCCGGTGCGCGGGCGGGCGGGCACCGGCTCCTCGTCCAGGTCGGCTCCCTCGCGGAGGCCCGGACGGCGCTGCGGCTCGGTGCCGACGTGCTGGCGCTGCAGGGAGAGGAGGCCGGCGGCCGGCACCTGGGCGGGACGGCCGTCCGGCGCCTGCTGGCCGAGACGGTCGCCGCCGCGCCCGGGGTGCCGCTGCTGGTCGCGGGCGGTCTGCACGACGGCCGCCAGCTGCGGGCGGCGGCGGCCGCGGGCGCGCACGGCGCGGTGGCGGGCACGCTGTTCGCCGCCGCCGCCGAGTCGGACGCCCACCCCGACTACCGCCGCGCCCTGGTGACCGCCGGGCCGGGCGCGACGGTGGTCACCGACCGGTTCGCCCTCGGCTGGCCCGGTCGCCGCCACCGGGTGCTTGCCGGGCCGGTCACCGACGCGGAGCGGCCGCCGCCCGCGGCGGTCATCGGCTGGCTCGTCCAGGACGGCGTCCGCCACCCCGTGCCGCGCGGGGCCGCGACCGTCCCCACCGTCCGGGTCGAGGGCGCCGTGGGGGAGATGGCCCGCTACGCCGGGACCGGCAGCGCCGCGATCCGCGCGGTGCTGCCCGCCGCCCGGCTGGTCGACCGCCTGCGGGCCGAGGCCGCCGCGGACGCCCCGGCCCGCCCCGTTCCCGGCACCGCCGCCCGAACCCTTTCCGACTCCCCACCCGACTTCCCACCCGTCTTCCCACCCGATTTCCCGCCCGTCTCCCAGTGAGGACCGCACCATGCAGCGCATCACCGAGTGGATCGAGCAGAAGAACCCGGACCTGCGGGAGGAGATCCTGCCGGACACCGACCTCATCGAGGCCCGGCTGATCAACTCGCTCGACTTCCTGGAGTTCATCTACCTGCTGGAGCAGGTCTCCGGCCGCTCCGTCGACCTCGACCGGGTCACCGTCGACGACTTCCGCTCGCTCGACCGGATCCGCGAGGTCTTCCTCACCGGTCCCGCGACGACCACCACCGGCTGAGACGAGGAACCGTGCAGACGACTTCCCCCCTGGGCGGCTACCTCGCCCGGCGGGCCCACCGCTGGGTGCCGGTGCTGCGGCTGCTGCCCCGGGCCGGCCGCGCGACGGTGGCGGCCGCGGTGGTGTTCAACACCGCGATCGGACTGCTCCCGCTCGGCTTCGTGTACGGGATGAGCCTCGCGCTCGACCGGGTGCCGCAGGTGGTGGCCCAGACCGGCGGCTGGGGCCGGGTGGTGGCGGCCTTCGGCCTGGCGATCGGCGCGTTCGTGCTCCAGCAGCTCCTCGCGCCGTTCCAGCTCGCGCTGAGCGAGACGGTCGCCCGCCGGGTGGACGGCTACTGCGTGCGCCGGCTGATGGCCCGCTCGCTGACCGGCGCACCGCTGGCCGCCCTGGAGGAACAGGCCTGCCTCGACCTCCTCAGCGACACCAGGACGGCCTTCGACCGGATCACCTCGACCCCGGGCGACGCCGTGGCCGGCACCCTGTCGCTGATCGCCCGCTACACCCAACTGCTCGGTGCCGCGGTCATGGTGGCCGTCGTGCTGAGCCCCTGGGCGGGCTTCCTGGCGCTGCTCACCGCGCTGGTCGTCCGGTTCGGCCAGCGGGGTTCGCTCGGGCGGTTCGCCGGGCTCTGGAAGGGCCTGGCGGGCGCCCGCCGGGAGGTCGACTACCTGCGGACCACCGGCGCCGGCACGGCGGCGGCCAAGGAGATCCGGATCCTCGGCCTGAACGGCTGGTTCACCGCCCGGCACGCCGCGGAGAGCGGCCGCTACCTCGCCCGGCTCTGGGAGGGCCGCCGGCGGATCCTGTTCCGGCCGTTCGTCGGTTTCACCCTGGCCGGCCTGGCCGGCGGCGCCATGGTGCTCCGTGAACTGGCCGACGCGGCCGGGCACGGCCGGCTGGACCTGCTCGCGCTGGCGGTCGCGCTCCAGGCGGTGCTGATCCCGATGCGCTTCGGCGTGTACTTCCCGGAGAGCGACACCAAGACCCAGTTCGGCGTGCAGGCCTACCACGCGCTGCTGGAGTTCGAGGAGCTGACGGCCGGTCCGGCCGGCGGCCGCACCGGCGGCGCGGCGCTGCCCGCGGCCGGGCCCGAACGGGCGGTCCGCTTCGAACGGGTCGGCTTCCACTACGGCGGCTCCGGCCCCGCCGTGCTGGACGGGCTGGAGCTGGAGCTGGAGGCCGGCCGCTCCACCGCGATCGTCGGCTTCAACGGCGCCGGCAAGACCACCCTGGTCAAGGTGCTCACCGGTCTGTACGCGCCGGTGTCCGGCCGCCTCACGGTGGACGGCACCGACCTCGCGACGGTGGACCCCCGGGAGTGGCAGCGCCGGATCGGCGCGATCTTCCAGGACTACGTCCGCTACGAGCTGACCGCCCGGGAGAACATCGTGCTGGGCGCCCCCGGCGTGCTCGACGGGGAGGCCTCCCGCGCCGCCGTCGAGCGGGCGGTGGACCGGGCCGGGGCCCGCGCGCTGGTCGAGGCCCTGCCGCGCGGCCTGGAGACGGTGCTCTCCCAGCAGTACGAGGGAGGCCAGGACCTCTCCGGCGGCCAGTGGCAGCGCCTCGCCCTCGCCCGGGCGCTCTACGCGGTGGAGGCCGGCGCCCGGCTGCTCGTCCTGGACGAGCCCACCGCCCAGCTGGACGTCCGCGCCGAGGTGGACTTCTTCGACCGCTTCCTCTCCACCACCGCCGGACTCACCAGCGTGATCATCTCGCACCGGTTCTCCACCGTGCGGCGGGCCGACCGGATCGTGGTGCTGGAGGCCGGCCGGGTGGCCGAACAGGGCGGTCACGACGAGCTGATGGCGGCCGGTGGCCGGTACGCCGAACTGTTCCGCCTCCAGGCCCGGCGCTTCGAGGACCCGCAGACCGAACCCGAGTCCCTGGTGGAGGCGGCGCAGTGAAGACCCTGGCCCGTACCGCGGTCCTGTTGCTCTCGATGGCCCTGCGCGGCAGCCGCGGCCGGCTCTACGGCTCGGTGGCCCTGCTGCTGCTCGGCTACCTGGCCACCCCCGGCATCGCCCTGCTGCTGCGCCGGTTCACCGACGCCGCGCTGGCCGGGCACGCCGGGACGGCCGGCACCCTCGCGCTGGCCGCGGTGGTGCTGCTGCTCGCGGAGCTGATGTGCGGCCACTTCGCGCACCTGCTCTACTTCGAGCTCGGCGAGCTGGAGGAGTCCGCGCTCCAGGAGGAGCTGCTGACCCTGTCCAACGGCACCCACGGGCTGGAGAACCACGACAGCCCCGGGTTCGCCGACACCCTGGTGCTGATCCGGGAGGACCTGCCGAGGACCAGGGCCGCGCTGGAGGCGCTGCTCCAGCTCGGCGGCCTCACCCTGCAGATCCTGCTCAGCACGGCGATCCTCGCCACCCTGAGCCCGTGGATGGTGCTGCTGCCGCTGGCCGCCGTGCCGCCGGTGGTCCTCGGGCGGCGCGCCCAGGGCCTGGTCGAGCGCGCCAAGGAACAGGCCGCGCCGCGGATCCGGCTCAGCCGGCACCTGCTGTCGCTGGCCACCACCGCGGCCTCGGTCAAGGAACTCCGGCTGTGCGGCACCGAGACCGAACTGCTCGCCCGCCACCGGGCCGGCTGGGACGCCACCACGGCCGTCCTGCGGCGGGCCCACCTCCGGGCCGCCGCCCTGCGCGCGGCCGGACAGGCGGTCTTCGCCGGCGCCTACGGCGCGGTCGTCCTGCTGATCCTCTGGCAGGCCGCGCACGGCCGGGCCGGGCTGGGCGACGTCGTCCTGGTGATCACGCTCGCCGCCCAGGTCAGCGTGCAGGTGGCCGGGGCGCTCGGCCTGCTGACGGTGCTGCAGGGCGCGGGCCGGATCGCCGAGCGGATGGCGGACCTGCGCCGCTGGTCGGCGGAGATGGTCCGGCCCGGGGGAGAGCGGCCGGCCCCGGTCGTGCTGGAGGACGGCATCCGCTTCGAGAACGTCAGCTTCGGCTACCCCGGCAGCGACCGCAAGGTGCTGGACGGCGTCGACCTGTTCGTTCCGGCCGGCCGCACCGTCGCGCTGGTCGGCGAGAACGGTGCGGGCAAGAGCACCGTGGTCAAACTCCTCTGCGGCCTCTACCGGCCCACCGGCGGCCGCATCCTGGTCGACGGGGTCGACCTCCGGGAGCTCTCCGCGGAGCAGTGGTCCCGGCGGATCGCCCCGCTGTTCCAGGACTTCGCCCGGCTCGAACTCCTGCTGCGCGAGAACGTCGGCATCGGGGACCTGGAGTCGGTCGGCGACGACGCCGCGCTGGGCGGGGCGCTGGCCCGGGCACGCGCGGAGCGGATCGTCGAACGCGTCCCCGGCGGGCTCGACGGCCTGCTCGGCCGGGGTTACGGGGACGGCGCGGAACTGTCCGGCGGCCAGTGGCAGACCCTGGGCCTGGCCCGCTGCCTGGTGCGCCGGGACCCGCTGCTGATGCTGCTCGACGAGCCCGCCTCCGCCCTCGACGCGGCGGCCGAGAACAGCCTGTTCGAGCGCTTCGGCGACGAGGCCGCGCTGGCCGCCCGGAAGCGCGGGGCCGTCACCCTCTTCGTCTCGCACCGGTTCTCCACCGTCCGGACGGCCGACCTCATCGTCGTCCTGGAGCACGGCCGGGTCCTGGAGAGCGGCAGCCACGACGAGCTGATGGCCAACGACCTGACCTACCGCGAGCTGTTCGACCTGCAGGCCCGCGCCTACCGCTGAACCCGGCCCGCCGGGCCGGCCCCGTCCCGCCGCGCGCACCGCCCCCACCCCGAAGGAGCACCCGGATGACCCGCGAACAGTTCTACGAGAAGTTCATCGCCCTGCTGCAGGAGGTCAAGCCCTACCCCGGCGAGGACCCGCGGCCCACCAGCCGGCTCTGGGAGGAGGGCTACGTCGACTCGCTCGCCCTGCTCGACATCGTCGCCTTCCTGGAGGACCTGGTCGGCCGCGAGATCGACCTGAGCGGCGACGCCATCACCAACTTCTACAACATGAGGGCCATGTACGACGGCTACCTCCTCGACCGCGACGGGGAGCCGGCGCCCGCCGGAGCGCAGGACCGGGCCCAGGACCGGGACGGCGCGTGACCGCCCCCACCGTTCGCTCGGAAGGAGAACCTCCATGCACGCGGACGCCCTCGTGGTCGGCGCCGGCATCGCGGGACTGACCACCGCGGCCCGGCTGCTCCGGCTCGGGCTCCGGGTCGACGTCGTGGACCGCGCCGACGCCGTCCAGGCCGCCGGCGCCGGAATCATGCTCCACCCCAACGCCCTGGCCCACCTCGACCACCTCGGACCCGGGCTGTACCGGGCCGGCCACCCGATCGCCCGTCAGGTCACCACCGACCCCGACGGCACCGCGGCCGTGCTCGACTGGGCCGCCGTCTGGGGCGGCGACCGGCTTCCGCTGGCGATCCGCCGCCGGACGCTGTCCGACCTGATGCTGGACCACCTGCCGCCGGACACGGTCCGCTGGTCCACCGAGCCCACCGCGCTCACCCCGGCCGCGGACCACGTCGACGTCGCCTTCGCCGACGGCGGGACCGGGCGCTACGGCGTGGTGCTCGGTGCCGACGGGATCAACTCCTGGACCAGGCAGTACGTCGACCCGGAGGCGGCGCCGCACTACCTCGGCCACCTCTACTGGCGCACCACCGTCCGGGGTGCGCCGCCGTTCGACTTCGACGACTGGCGGATCTGGCGCTCGGGGGGCCACTTCTTCGGCGGCATGCCGATCGGGGGCGGGCGCTACCACGTCTTCCTCCAGGCCGGACTGGCCGACCTCCGCAGGGTCGCGCCGGAGCGGGCCTACCGGGAGATGGCCGCGATCGCCGCCGGCATGGGCCCGGCCGTGCACGGCCTGGTCCGCTCCCTGGACCCGCTGGACACCTACAACGTGCGCCCCGCCCAGGGCCTGTCCGTCGGCCGCTGGGCTGCGGGCCGGGTGGCGCTGGTCGGCGACGCCGCGCACTCCTTCTCGCCCGCCACCACCCAGGGCGGTGCGATGGCGATCGAGGACACCTCGGTCCTGGCCGACGAACTGGCCCGGCACGGCGTCGGACCGCGCGCGCTCGCCGCCTACCAGGAGCGCCGCCGGCCCCGGGTCCGGGACTTCGCCCGGCTGGCCCGGCTGCACGGGGTGCTGTCCTCCGCCGTCCAGGCCAACCTCACCCCGGGACGCCCGGCCGGCGACGGCACCCCCCAGGGCTCGGCGGCCTGGTTCCGCCGGCTCTACCGCCCGTTGATGGAAGCGGCCTGAGCGGCCCCGGCAGGACAGGAGAGACACACCCATGACCGGACAGGAGACCTCCCGATGAGCGGCAGCCGGACCCCGGGGCCGACCACCCTCGCCGGACCGGTGCGCCCGGTCGCCGCCGACAGCGTCGTCGGCCTGGTCCACCGGCACGCCCGGGAACGGCCGGACGCCCCCGCCCTGATCCACGGCCCGGAGACCTGGAGCTTCGGCCGGCTCTGGCGGCGCACCCTGGAACTCGCCGCGGGCCTCGCCGAGGCCGGTGTCACCGAGGGCGGCCGGGTGGTGCTCTGGGCGGACCGTTCGCCCTCGGTCGTCGCCGCCGCGCTCGCGGTGATGGCGCTGCGCGCCGCGTACGTGCCGGTCGACCCGGCCTTCCCC
Source organism: Kitasatospora sp. NPDC056327 (assembly GCF_042261735.1). Classification (NCBI taxonomy): domain Bacteria; kingdom Bacillati; phylum Actinomycetota; class Actinomycetes; order Kitasatosporales; family Streptomycetaceae; genus Kitasatospora; species Kitasatospora sp. NPDC056327. The sequence goes on from NZ_JBHJRC010000003.1 coordinate 86,780, forward strand.
GCCCAGCGGGTGGAGGCCGTGGTGGCCGGCTCCGACCCGGTGCTGCTGCTGCACGACGGCGCCGCCGACACGATCCAGCCGCCGCCGCTGCCGGTGGCCCGGCTGGACGTCGCCGAGCTGCCCGCGCCGCGCGCCGTCCCGCTCCCGGAGCCGCCGAGGGCCGGTGACATCGCCTACGTCATCTTCACCTCCGGCTCCACCGGCGTTCCCAAGGGCGTCCTGGTCGAGCACGGCTCGCTGGTCAACTACGCCCTGTGGTGCGCCGCGATGACCGGCCTCGCGGACGGCGCCGCGGGCCCCGGCGAGGGCGGCAGCCCGCTGTTCGGCAGCCTCGGCTTCGACCACGCCGTCACCTCGCTCTGGCCCGCGCTGGCCGTGGGCCGGCCGGTCACCCTGTTGGCCGGGGTGTGGGACCAGCGGACCCTGTTCGCGGCGCGCCCCCGGCCGTACACCCTGCTCAAGGTGACGCCGTCCCACCTGCGCTTCTTCGAACGGACCGCCCGGCCCGCCTACCACGGGGCGACCCGGCTGCTGATGTTCGGCGGCGAGGCGCTCGACCCCGCGCTGATCGCCTCGGCGGGCGAACGCCTCGCCGGGGTCCGGCTGATGAACCACTACGGACCGACCGAGGCCACCGTCGGCTGCTGCTTCAACGAGTTCGACCCGGAGGCCGTGCGCGGACTGCCGAGCGTGCCGATCGGGCGGCCGATCTGGAACACCCGCGCCTACCTGGTGGACGAGCAACTGCGCCCGGCCCGCCCCGGCCGTCCGGCCGAACTGGTGATCGCGGGGGCCGGGGTGGCCGCCGGCTACCTGGGCCGCCCGGCCGGGGACCCGTTCCTCGACGAGGCCGAACTCGGCGGCCCGGCCGGCCGTGCCTACCGGACCGGTGACCGGGTGGAGCTGCTGCCCGACGGCACCCTGCTCTACCTCGGCCGGGCGGACAGCCAGCTCAAGGTCAGCGGCTACCGGGTGGAGCTCGGGGAGCTGCGCCGGCACGCCCTCGCGGTGCCCGGGGTCGGCGACGTCGCCTTCGACATCGTCGCGGGCGCGGTCGAGAGCCTGGAGGCGTACCTGGTCCTGGACGGCGCCGGCGCCGTCCGGACGGACGGGGAGACGGCCGTGCGGGAGGTCCGCCGGGCGCTCGCGGCGGCGCTGCCGCCCGCCCTGGTGCCGCGCCGGGTCCTGGCCGTTCCCGAGCTGGTGCTCAACGTCAACGGCAAGTGCGACATCGCGGCGACCCGGGCCGCCGCAGCGCGGGCCGGTGCCGCACCGGGTCCCGTCCCGCCGGGTTCCGCCGTCCCGCCCCCGCCCGGACCCTCCCTTCCCAGCCCCTCCGAGGAGCGCGTGTGAACACCGACGCCAGGCCCGTCGTCCACCTCTCGGGCATCGCGGTCGAGTGGGGCGGCCGGGTGCCGATCGCCGCGCTCGACGACCCCTCGGTCGCCGCCGAACTGGAGAACCTGCACGCCGGCGGTCTGCGGCACTGCCGGGTCGCCGCGCAGGACGTGGTGGAACTCGCCACCGCCGCGGCCCGCGGCAGCCTGGCCGCCGCCGGCCTCACGTCCGTCGACGCCGTCGTGCACGCCACCGACTCCCCCTACCGGGAGACCGCCACCAAGGACGGCTGGGCGTTGCTGGCCGGCGCCGGGGTGCCCGCGGCGCCGGGCGTCGCGGTCGGCGGCAGCGCCTCCGCCAACCTCGCCGCCGCCCTGCGGGTGGCCACCGGACTGCTGACCGCCGAGCGGCTCGACACGGTGCTGCTGGTCAGCGCCGACCGGATCACCGGCGGGCCGCGCTACCAGCCGGTCGGCGTCACCGTGCTCAGCGACGGCGCCGCCTCCTGCCTGATCGGCCGCCGCCCGTACGGCCCGGGGTACCGGGTGCTGGGGAGTTCGACCGTGGTCCGGGCCGACGCGGTGGAGGTGAGCAACTCCCTCAAGGCCGCCAACCTGGTCAAGGTCGGGGTCACCGAGGCCCTCCGGCGGCTGAACGGGCAACTGCCGGATCCCGGGCGCGGCTTCCGGCACCTGATCACCGGCAACTACAGCCTGGCGACCAGGACCTTCCTCTCCCGGCTGTGCGGGATCGAGCTCTCGGCGGTCCACACCCCGGAGGTGGCGGAGGTCGGGCACGGGTTCTCGGCGGACCTGCTGTCCGGTCTGGCGTCGCTGCGGGAACAGGGGCCGGCCGGGCCCGGTGACCGGGTACTGGTGCTCGCCACCAGTCCGCGCTCCTGGTCGCTGATCGCGCTGGAGCACACCGACGGGTGAGCGGTGGTGGGCCCGGACGGGTGTCCGGGCCCACCTGCTGTGCGTGGTACGGCCATTACGCCGTCCCGGCGCCGGCCCGGTCCCATCCGGCCGTCTCCGTCCCGGCCCGGTCCGTCCCGAGGAAGGCGCGGACCACCGAGACGAAGCGCTCCGGCTCCTCCACCCACGGCCGGTGGCCGGACCGGGCGAACACCTCCAGCCGGCTCCCGGGGTGGGCGTCCGCCGCCGCGCGGGCCGGGGCCGTCCCCACCATGCCGTCCGAGGCACCGGCCACCACCAGCACGGGAGTTCGCGCGGCGCCCAGCCGGGCGACCCGCTCGGCGAGGGCCGGTCCGTCGGCCGAGCCCGCGTAGAAGGCCTCGCGCAGCCACGGGTGGGCGCAGGCCCACGCGGCCGGGTACTCCGCCGCCCGGCGCTCCTCGGTCCACCGGTGCCAGAAGAACGGCAGCAGACGGCGCTGCAGGGCGGCGAGCTCCCCGGCCGGGAGGCCGCCGCGTGCCAGCAGCCGGTCCGCCTCCGCCGCGTCGGGGTACCAGGGTTCGGCGGAGCGTGCGGCCCGGATCCCGGCCAGCTCGGCCTCGTCGACCTCGCGCCCGGCCCGGCCGACCGGGGCGACCAGCACCGCGCGTCCGACCCGTCCGGGGAAGGCGGCCAGGTACTCCTGCGCGGTGAGGCAGCCGGCCGAGTGGGCCAGCAGGTCGAAGCGCTCCAGTCCCAGGTGGGTCCGGAGCGCCTCCAGGTCACGGGCCTGTTCGACGAAGGACACCGTCCCCCGGTCGTCCGGCACGCCGGAGCGCCCGGACGCCCTCGCGTCCACCGGTACCAGCCGGCGGTGGCGGTCCAGCCCGCCGAGGTTCCCCAGGTAGCGGAGGTCCATCCCCGGCCCGCCGGGCAGCACCACCAACGGCTCACCCTCGCCGGTCGGTTCGTACCAGATCGTGCAGTCGTCGTAGGAGGCGAGGCTAGGCATGATCGTCACCCTGACACGCCGGAGCCGCCCTTGTCACTAGCCGTCCCAGCCACCGGAAGCCCGCGCCCCGCGCCCCGCGGGCCGTCCCGGCCCCGGCCGCCCCTCCCCGTACGGCGGCGGGGCCGGGGCGGGCCGGGGCCGGGCTCAGCCGGCGCAGAGCAGGGAGGACCGGTCCCCGGCGAGGTAGCGGGCGCGGATGGTGGCGGCGATCTCCGCGCTCGCGGTCCCGCTGCCGTACGGGGAGGGGCGCCCGGAGAGCGCCTCGGCGGCCTCCGGGTGGGCCAGCAACTCCCGCAGCGCGACGTCGAGTTGCGGGCCCGGCCGGACCAACCGGGCGAAGCCCGCCCGGACCGCCTCGGGGCGTTCGGTGGAGTTGCGGACCACGATCAGCGGCCGCTTCAGGACCGTGCACTCCTCCTGGACACCGCCGGAGTCCGACACCAGCAGCCGGCAGCCGGCCGCCAGTGCGAGGAAGGCGGGGTGGTCGGCCGGTGGCACCGGCCGCAGCGCGGCGAGCGCGCCGGTGAGCCCGAACCGTTCGATCGCGGCACGGGTGCGCGGGTGCAGTGGCAGTACCACCGGCAGCTCCAGCGCCGCGAGTTGACCGAGGATGCGGCCGAGCCGGACGGGGTCGTCGGTGTTCTCGGGCCGGTGCAGGGTGGCGAGCAGGTAGCCGTCGGGCCGCAGCCCGTACCCGTCCAGCACGGCACGGGCCTCGACCGGTCCGGGCATCGACTCCAGGGTGGCCTCGACGACGGTGTTGCCGGTGACCAGCACCCGGTCCTCCTCGATGCCCTCGCGCAGCAGGTGGGCGGCGGCGGTGGCGGTCGGGGCGCAGTGCAGGTCGGCGAGCGGGGCGATGAGGCGGCGGTTGGCCTCCTCGGGCATGTCCGGGTCGAAGGAGCGCAGCCCGGCCTCGACGTGGACGACCGGCGCGCCCGCGCAGTGCGCGGCCAGCGCGCCGGCCGCGGCGGAGTTGGTGTCGCCCTGGACGACGACGGCGGCGGGCGGGTGGGCGGCGAAGTGGTCGCTGAGCGCGCTGACCATGCGGCCGATCTGGCGCCCCCTGGCCTCGCCGGCGACGCCGCTGAGGGTGGTGTGCGGGCGGGGGAGCGCGTACTGCCGGAAGAAGGCGGTGGTGAGACCGGGATCCCAGTGCTGACCGGTCCAGACGATGCGCGCGGAGTCCTCCAGGAGCCGCACGACGCCCGCGAGTTTGACGATTTCCGGTCGGGTGCCGAGAACCACGGCTATGTCGGCGGATGGCATTCGGGCTCCCTTGGCGGTGCAGGTGATCGAGTGATCGAACTACGCGTCACAACATGGAGGTTGCCGGTCGGATTCGGCAAGCCGTGCCGATCAGTGTCCCCCGAATGGGCGTATCCCCCGGGGTGCGCCACGCCGGTGACGCGCCGACGCCACGCCGTTCGCTCCATGGGCCGAAAGCATGGTGCGAGTACTGACCATCAAAAGTCGGATTTTCAGTCCATGATGTGCCAGCAGTACGGGAGTTCGACCAGCGGCGGGACGGCTGTCCGTTCGTCCCCCCCGTCAGCCGTTCCGACGTGCCCGGTTCCTGCTCGCACTTCCGAGCGGGCCGCTCCGAGGCTTCCACCGCTCTCCGCCGTGCGACAGCCCCCCCTTCTCGCATTCCCGTTCACCGACGAAAGGAATTCCCCTCATGTACGGACCCGTGGCCGGCGGTCTGCCGCCGGCGGCAGGCGGCGGCGCCCTCGCCGCCACCGGATCGGTGGGCCTGGGCGTCACCGTGACGGCCGCACTGGCCCTGGTACTGGTGGGCCTCGGTCTGCTGCGCCGCAGCAGGCTGCGCCGGGACGAGGACTGACCGGTCGTGACGAGATCCCTGTCGCAGCCGCTCGCGCCCCGCCCGCGCGCCGCCGCCCGGGCCGGGCGCCCGGCGGCGCGTTCCCCGGGCGGGACGCTGTGCGGGGCGGTGCTCCTCGGCGCGTGCCTCTCCCTGGTGGCCGGCGAACGCGCCTTCCGCTTCGCGGAGAGCCGCGGTACCGCATGGCTCGTCGAACACCTGCTGGGCCTGCGCACCCTGCTGCTGGCCGGGCCGACCGCCCCCGTCCTCTACGCCGGCGAAGGCACCGCCCTCGACCGGGGCGTGGCGGTGACCACCGGCTGCAGCAGCGCCCTGCTGATCGCCCCGCTCGTCCTGGTGACCGCACTGCTGCTGCTGTTCGGCAACCGCCGCCCCGGCCGGGTCCTGCTCGCCCTCGCGCTCGCCGCCGGGCTGGTCGTGGCCACCAACCTGACCCGTCTCACCCTCGTCCTGGCGATGCAGCACCGGTACGGGGACGAGGGGTTCGGCTGGACGCACGTCCTGTTCGGCTCCGTGCTGATGATGGCCGCCGCCCTCGCCGCGGCCCTCCTCTACCTCCGGCTGCTGCCCCGTGCCGTCACGGGTCCGGGCACGGCCGCCGATACCGGCGGGAGGACCGCACCGTGACCCTGCTCGACACCTCCGTCTCGCTCTCCTTCGTCCTGGGCGTCGGGTTCCTCGCCTACGTCGTCGTGATCGTGCGCGGCTACCTGCGGGACCGCCCCGCGCCGCCCGGCGACCCGGACGGCTTCGGCTGGCACTTCCTCGTGCCCTGCCGGGACGAGGAGGCCGTGATCACCACGACCCTCGACTACCTCGCCCGGCACTTCGCCGGCGCCACCGTCTGGGTCGTCGACGACGCCTCCGAGGACCGCACGGCGGAACTCGTCCGCGCCCACGCCGCCACCGCCCGGCCGCCCGGCGGGCTCACCGTGCACCTGGTGTCCCGGCGGCTGCCCGCGGCCCGGACCGGCAAGGGCGACGCGCTGAACGCCGGCTACCGGGCGTTGGAGGCCGCGCTGCCCGCCGGCACCGACCCCGATCGGGTGGTGGTCTGCGTGCTCGACGCCGACGGCCGTCCCTCGCCCGGCGCGTTCGCCGTCTGCGCCGGCCCGGACCTCTTCGGCGACCCCGGGACCGGAGCCGTCCAGGTCGAGGTGCGGATGTCCAACCGCGACGTGCCCCGGCCGCTGCCCGGCCGCGGGGCGTTCGCCAACCGGCGGGCCCGGCTGCTCGCCCGCCTCCAGGACATCGAGTTCCGCGGACCGATCTCCGCCATGCAGATCACCCGGCGCCGCACCGGCACCGTCAACGTCGGCGGCAACGGCCAGTTCACCCGGCTCTCGGCGCTGCGCTCGGTGGACCGCGGCGACGGGCGCCCGTGGGGCAGGGCCCTGCTGGAGGACTACGAGCTGGGCCTGCGCCTGATGCTGGCCGGCTGGCGCAACGGCTACACCACCGACGCCTGGGTCGACCAGGAGGCGCTGTGGAGCATGCGGCAGCTGGTCACCCAACGGGTGCGCTGGGCCCAGGGCTCGATGCAGTGCACCCGCTACCTGCGGGAGATCTGGGGCTCGCGCGCCTTCGGCACGGCGGGCTTCCTGGAGGTGCTCTACTTCATGAGCCAGCCGTGGCTGCAGCTCGTCGGCCTGGTGGTGTACACCGTGCCGATCGCGGCCTTCGGCTACAACCTGGTGCTCTACCCGGAGTTCGTGCTCGCCTTCCTGCGCCGGGGCGGCGCGCTGCTCCTGGCGCTCTACGTACTGCTGGGGGTCGGCGAGTTCGCCGTCTGGGGGCCGCTGTACCGGCGGCGCTGCGAACCGGGCGTCGGACGGCGCGCCGCGCTCGGTTACGGGCTCGCGCTGGCGGTGTACGCCGCCACCACCTACCTGGTGGCCGTCCGCGCGGCCTGCCGGCTGGTGACCCGCCGCAGCTTCTGGCAGAAGACGGCGCGCGTGGCCGTCACCCCGGCGGTCCCCGCTCCCGCCGCCCCGGCCGTCGCCGGCGAGCCCGCGGCATGAGGGCCCGCCCGCCGGCCCGGGGCCCGCCACCGCCCGCGAAGCACCGCCACCCGCACCGCGCCGTCCCCGCCCGTCCCCCTTCCCGCGAAAGGCACCACCCTCATGACCTCTCGTCGCACCCGGACCCGTCTCCTCGCCGCCGCCGCCCTCACCGCCGCGCTGGTCTGCGCGGCGGCCCCGGCCTGGGCCGCCCTCTCCGCACCGGAGGCCAAGGCCTACGTGGTGTCCGCCGACGCCCTCGCCGGCACGGTGGCCGTCGCCCCGACGCCCGCCTCCGCCTACCCCTCGGGCGGCACCGAGACCGTGCTCGGCATCCACGTCGGGCCCTTCGCCGGCGACTCGCTGCTCACCGCCACCACCTCCGGCGACCCGCAGGCCGGCACCTCGGGCGCCTCCGCCACGGTCGACTCGCTCGGCGTGGACCTCGGCGTCGCCACCGTCTCCCTCACCGGCGTCAACTCCACCTGCACCGCCACCCCGTCCGGCGCCACCGGATCCGGCGTCATCGCGGGCGGCAGCGTCAGGCTCCCGCTGCTCCCCGCGATCGACCTGCAGGCCGGGGCGGCGCCCAACACCGGCCTCGACGTCCCCGGCGTCGGCACCGTCCTGCTCAACGAGCAGACCACGGACGCCAACGGCATACGCTCCGTCAACGCCGTCCGGATCAGCCTGCTGCCGATCCTCAACGCCGCGGACGTCGTGATCGGCCACGCGGAGTGCGGCGGAGCCGAGCCCGCCGCGGCCGTGCCGATGATCGACCCCGAGGTCGCCGCCGTCGGCGGCGCGGCCGCGGTGGCGACCGCCGCCGTCCTCGTCCACCTCCGCCGCCGCCGGCACGCCGCCTGACCGGTGGCCGGCCGGTCACCGGTCCGCCGGCCGCCACCGCGCCGGGGCGTCCCGGGCCCGCCTCCGGGTCCGGGACGCCCTAGGGCGTCTCTTGTGGATCACTGCCGGGCCCGCGGCGTTGGGGCACGCACCT